>NZ_VUMH01000006.1 GCF_009696265.1 Desulfovibrio porci | reverse complement strand
AGAAAAGAGCAGCGAGAATATGACAAAGGACTCTATAAAATCCGGCACCTTGTCGAAAATGCCTTTCTTCACTTGAAGCGATGGCGGGGAATTGCGACCAGATATGCAAAGAATACATCATCATTTCGGGCCGCAATTCATATCAGGTGTATTTTTCTTTGGGCCTCAATCTCGTGACTACACTATCTAGAATTGCATCTTGGAAATCTCCTTGTACGCCTCCAGCACCTTGCCGCGCACGGCGCTGGTCAGTTTCATGGCCAGACTGGACTTCTGCATGGTGATCATCAGCTCATGCACGTTCTGCGTGCGGCCGGAGGCGAAATCGTCAATAGCCTGGGCTTTGGCGCTTTGCAGCTCATTGACCTTGTTCAGGGAGTTTTTGACTGTATTGGCGAAGCTGTTGTCAGGCGTGACCGGGGTATGCTGCTGGTCCGGATAGCGGATGAAGTCGGCCTGTGCGCCAAAGGTTTCTCCCTTGTCCACGCTGTCGCGCAGCAGACTCTGGTCCAGGGTGCGGGAAAACAGGGTCTGCTTCCCCACGGGCATGCCCTGCTTGAGGGAGCCGTCCACCTTGTTGAAATGCTGCAACGCGTCGCTGTAGGCCCGCAAGCCCAATGCCTGAACGCTCATAACTTACTCCTTGCTGCCCTCGACAGCCTATGACTTGCCGATTTCAAGGGCCTTGTTGTACATACCCTTGATGGCTTCCACTGTGGTGACGTTGGCTTCGTAGTTGCGCTGGGCGCTCATCAGGTTGGCCATTTCCTCCACCACATTGATGTCCGGATATGAAACATAGCCCTCGGCATTGGCGTCGGGATGGCCCGGCTCATAAACCTGCTTGAGCGGGCGTTTGTCCATGGTCACGGCCATGACGCGCACGCCCTTGAGCTCGCGGTCCAGGGCCGAACGCATGTGCACGGAAAAGGGATCGTCCACGTCCGTGGCCGCCTGTACCACGGTGCGCCGCCGGTAGGGACCGCCCTGGGGCGTGCGCGTTGTCTTGGCGTTGGCCAGGTTCATGGCGATGGTATTGATACGGGTGCGGTCCGCCGTGAGCCCGGAGGCCCCGATATCGAGCGCGGTCAGAAAATCCATGGCGATCTCCCGGCTAAGCCTGCTTGCCGTCCGCAATGATGGTGGATATGCCCTCGAACGTCTTGCTCATAACCTGAGTCAGGGCCGTGTACTGCAACTGGTTTTTGGCGTGCTTGGCCATTTCCTTGTCCAGGCTGACGCGGTCCTCGCCGTGAATCTGGCGCGGCTTGAACTGCTTGGACCATTCGGGACCGAAATTGTCCGGATTGAAGGCCGCGGGCATGTGCCCCTCGCTGGTGGCGCTCATGCGGCCCCGCATGTCGAGACCCAGAGCGCTTTGCAGCTCTTTTTCAAAAGCCAGCTCGCGCGGCTTGTAATTGGGGGTTTCCACGTTGGCCAGGTTGCTGGTGATCACGTTCTGCCGCTGGAGTTGCATGTCCATGACCCGGCTGACAAGACCGATCTGGCTGTTGAACAAACTTTTCATAAAGCCTCCCGCATTCCCGAGAGGAATGCCTGCCCCGGACAAGCAAAGACTGTTCCAGAGATTATTTCAATAATAAATCAAACATATTATGTGATAGAAATTGAGGCGGCGCCAAGGATTTGGCGTCACCCGGCTCCCTCGCAAAGGAGAGCAGGACGGGAATGGCGTCAGGGCGTCGACGGGGACATGGCGAACGGATCGGCCGGACGGCGAAACAACGACGAATCAAAATGGACCGGTGGAATTCGACCAACGGAAGGGAAAGAGTCTTCGGCGATTCCGGGCAAGCTCTCCCGCCTCAGAGGCGCATCTGGGCGTCCGTAACGCCCAAGGCGCGCAGGCGCAGGTAGACCTGGGCGCAGGCCTGCGCGTCGGACACGGCATTGTGGTGGTTCAGGGCGATGCCGAAATGCTCGCAGACCAGATTGAGCTTCTTGGAGGGCAGGGGCAGGCTGCGCCGCGCGCCCTTCAAGGTGCAGAGAAAAGGCGTGTCCGGCGCGGTCTGACCGGCGGCCCGGCAACAGGCCAGCAACACGCGACGGTCAAAAGAGGCATTGTGCGCCAGCAGGAAGCGCGCACCGCGCAGAAAGGCGGCCGCTTCCGGCCAGACTTCGGCGAAACCGGGCGCATCCTTGAGCATGGGCCAAGTCAGGCCGTGGATTTCCGTAAACATCACCCGCGCGGAGGGCGGCCGCAACAGACTGTAAAAACAGTCCGTAACGCGACCGCCCTCAATACGCGCAAGCCCCACGGCGCAGGCGCTGTGGGCCGCATAGCCGGACGTCTCAAAATCTATGGCCACGCAACAGGACGCGGCCGGGATGCCCGCGAGACTCACGCGGCGGCGTTTTTGGCGGCTTCGGCCAGCCGCGCGGCGATGTAGTCGCGCACGGCCGCGTCGTCCTCGTCCAGGTTGAAGCAGCAGGCGTCCTCGCCCATCAACCCTTCCGGCACATAGTCGCCCAGCTCGTCCGGGTCCGTAATCATGTCGGCGTAAAAACAGACGGACAGCCAGCGGCTTTCCGGCTCGTCGTCCACCACATCCACAAGAACGAAAAGTTCGCGCTTTTGCTGCGCCTCATGCCGGGCGCGCAGGGAATAGCTGACGCCCGGGCGGGCCTTGAAATCCAGGCTCACGCCGGGCAGATTCGCGAGAAAATCCCTGTAGGCCGTGAAGGCCCGCCGGGCGTTCAGGGGGTCGGTTTGCCAGTTGTCCAGAAACTCCCGCACTTCCTGCGGGCACGCAGCGCTCATATCCGCTCCTTTATTTTTTCCGCCCGCCGCTCACCGGCCCCACTGCCAGGGCGGCGTGCTCATATTCAGGCCCCACAGGCCGCGCCGGTCCACAACGGCCTGATGCTCCTGAATGTACCAGCGACGGCAGAACATGGCCTTGCACGTCGAACGGCTCACCCAGGCCAAGCCTTCAACCAGAAGCTGGTAGTTGACGGAGGTTCCGGCCACCTGAACCAGCGCGCTCACGGTGCCCTGATCGTCCTCGCCCACGCTGTCCACGCTCACCTTGGCGCCCTTCGGCATCAGCCGAAGCAGAAAATCCCGCGCCTCGCGGCCGAAAGGCTGGCTCTGGGAGGGAGCGTCAATGCCGTAAAAACGGAGGATGACAGTGGGCTCCTCCCTGCCCGGCCGTTCGCTGACCGAAATGGTGTTGCCGTCTTCCACCCGCACCACATAGGCGTCCCAGGCGCGCGCGCCGGGACAGAAACAGAGGGAAACGAGCATGATGAGCAGCAGACAGGCTCCGGTCCGAGTACCCATGCGCCCTCCTCGCCCGGACCAGCCGGAAACAATGCGTTATCCCGGCCACGCCGTCGGACCGGCGGCGGCCGGGCTGTGATAAAACAATGCCCGCGCCGCACAACCTTTGTCAAGGCATGCGGCGCGGGCCGTCAGCGCGGCCGCGTTCCAGAAGTCACGGGACGCGGCGCTTCATGTTCTTACCCCCAGACTGTCCGGCCGACCTGATAGGCGGCCACGGCCACGACATAGGCCAGCAGCGTATTGAACAGGATGCTGAAGGCCACCCAGCCCCAGCTTCCGGCCTCCTGCCGGATGACCACCAGGGCCACGAAGCAGGGCGAATAGAGCAGCACAAAGAGCATCAGCGACAGGGCCGTGGCCTTGGACCAGGAAGGATCGCTCTTGAGGCGCTCGGCCAGGGGCGCGGCGTCTTCGGGATCCTGATCGCCCAGAGCCCAGGCGGTGCCCATGGTGGCCACCACGGCCTCCTTGGCGGCAATGCCCGCCAGCAGGGCGATGTCCGTGCGCCAGTCAAAACCGGCGGGCTCGGTCACGGGCTGCACCAGACGGCCCAGCCGCCCGGCCGCGGAATAGGCCAGCTTTTCCTCGCCCAGAGTATTCCGGGCCTGGGCCAGATCTTCCTCAAGGGCGGCGCGTTCCTCCGCGCCTTCGGGCAGGGCGTCAACCCGGCCCTGGATCTGTTCAATTTTCTGTTCAAAAGGCGCGGCCATTTCCTCCGGCAGGGAGGGAAAGGTCATACCGGCCCAGATCACGATGGAAATGGCCACCAGCACGGTACCGGCCTTTTTCAGGTACATCCAGGCCCGTTCCCAGCAGTGCAGCAGCAGGCTGAAGAGTGTGGGCAGGCGGTACGGCGGCAGTTCCATGACAAAAGGCGTGGCCTCTCCCTTGACGATGGAGGAGCGCAGCAGCCGGGCCACCACCAGAGCCGCCACCCAGCCGACGATCATAACCATAAACATGACTGTGGCGGCGCTCTCCGGGAAGAACGCGCCGGCCAGCAGCAGAAAGACCGGCAGCTTGGCCCCGCAAGTCATGTACGGCAGGGTCAGCAGGGTCGCCAGTTTTTCCTTGGGGCTGCGCAGGGTGCGCGTGGCCATGACGCCGGGAATGGCGCAGCCGCCCGCAATGCCGCCGGAAATGATATAGGGCATCACCGAGGCCCCGTGCAGGCCGAAAAAGCGGAAGATGCGGTCCATCATATATGCCACGCGCGCCATATAACCGCTGTCTTCCATAAAGGCGATGAGCGCGAACATGATCAGGATCAGGGGCACGAAGCTGACCACGCCGCCCACACCGGCGATGATGCCGTCCACAACCAGGGATTGGGCCAGACCTTCGGGCATGACACTGGTGCAGAACTCGCCCAGCCAGGCGAAGCCGTCCTCCACCCAGCCCTGGGGATACGCGCCCAGGGCAAAAGTGACCTGGAAGACCATATAGAGCACGCCGATCATGATCAGCGGGCCCAGGAAGGTGTTGGTGAGCACCTTGTCCAGCTTGTCAGAAAGCGCCAGCCGGTCCTTGCCGGGGTCCTGCTGGATGATGCCGTCGCGGAGCAGGCTGCGGATATAGCCGTAGCGGCAGTCCGTGATGACGGATTCCATGCTGACGTTGAGCGTGCTGCGCACGTGGGACGTGGTCTTTTTGCAGAGTTCTTCCAGTTCGGCGGTCAGGGAGGCATTGGCCGCCGCCGCTTCCGAGCGGATTTCCTCGTCGCCTTCCACCAGCTTGAGGGCCACCCAGTGCGGATGATACTGCCGGGCCAGCAGGCCGCCTTCGCTTATTTTCTTCTCCAGCGTGACGATCAGGCCGTCCAGATCCGAGCCGTAGGAAAGCCGCAACGGCTCCCGCTTGTCTTCACGAGCCAGGCTGATCGCCGTTTCCAGCGCTTTTTTCAAGCCCTCGCCCGTGCGGGCCACCATGGGCAGTACCGGGATGCCGAGCAGTCGGCCCAGCCGTTCCATGTCAATGTGGATGCCCGCGGCGCGGGCTTCGTCCATCATATTGCAGGCCAGCACCACGGGCATGCCCATTTCCAGCATCTGCACGGTCAGCAGCAGGTTCCGTTCCAGAGTGGAGGAATCCACCACGTCAATGACGGCCTGCACATTGTTGCCCGCGAGTTCACGACGGGCCACCAGTTCTTCCTGGGAATAGGCGGTCAGGCTGTAGGTGCCGGGCAGGTCCACCAGGGTCACGGACTCGCCGTTGAAAACAAAACGCCCCTCTTTTCTGTCCACCGTGACGCCGGGATAGTTGCCCACATGCTGGCGAGCCCCGGTATAGCCGTTGAAGACCGTGGTTTTGCCGCAGTTGGGATTGCCCGCCAGCGCAATGCGCACCGCTCCGGGCGCTCCGCCCTGCATTTCCTCCACCGCTTTGAACTGTCTCACCGCACTCATGCCCAAACCTCCCCTCCGGCGTGTCCGGCGTCAGATCCTTTCCGCCGCCCGCAATCCACCTTCCTGATCGCTCTCATTGCCGGGACTCCATAAAAATGAAATTCATTTCCGAAATGAACTAGCCACTTGTTCACGAAATGTCAAGCGATCATGACGAACGCAGGCACTCCCGCAAGGACGACACCCCGCAGGAATGAACCATGTGAATGGGGATATTGCGCGAGCGCGCCAGTTGCATGGCTTTGCGCTTGGCCTCGTGGGAAATCTTGTTGGTGAATACGATCACCGCGTCCGGGTTGCCGATTTTTTCCACAAAATTACGCTCATTGCGACTGATGCACTTGAGGCTGTGCCCGCCTTCTTTGGCCGCCGCCATATACTCGGGCTTCAGCCTGTCCATGCCGCCGATCAAGGTAACGCACATAGCTTTTCTCCTGGCTATGGCCTTCCCGCTGACCCCCGTGGCGAAAAGAACCGTTCATTGCAAATTTGTCTTTCCCCTTTTTAATTGAAAATGAATTTCAAAGTCAAGAAGTTTTTCACAATGCACTCCCTCCGGATATGTCTATCAGCCGGAGCCGCACCCGGAAGCCCTTTCTTGCCTGCGACATTAAGGCTCACTTCTACCGTCTGTTTTTCTTGATGTTTCCAGAGCGCCGCAAATATGCCGACATGGGTTGCCACAGGGGTATCAGCCGAATATGATTGCAACTATGTAATGAGCGGCTCCCGTCCGGGGGATTTTTCGCTAGTCCGGCAACAAAAAATTGCCAATGAATCCATAAATTTATATTTATAATCAGCAAGTTACAATTAAAATAAATTTACTTATATTTACTTTTAAGTCTTACATTTTTATGCTTACATATGTGCAAGATTCTGCTTGTCATGCTGTTTCCGGCGGTCTTGGCAGCGCAATTGTTTCCGGCAGCCGTCAAGGCCGCCGGACCAACCACGCCGTTCGATCAGCCCGCTCGCGCGGCCCAACCGTATGAGCAGCGCCTGCGCGAGCAGGAGGCCCGGCAACGCCGGCAGTTGCTGACGCCGCCGCCCGCTGTGGAGGTCGCGCCCAGGGGAACCGAGGCGTTGCGTCCCGGCGGTCCCTGCGTGACCGTGCGCTCCATCCGGGTGGAAGGCGCGCGCCTGCTTTCCGAAACGGCGATGCGCAAACTGGTCTCCCCCTATGAGGGCCAATGCCTCAACCTGGACGGCATCAATGCCGTGCTGCAAAAGCTGACCAACGCCTATGTGGAACGCGGCTACGTCACTTCGCGGGCCGTACTGGGGCCGCAGGATCTCAGTCAGGGCGTACTGGTCATCAAAATCATTGAGGGGCGGGTGGAGAGCATCGGGCCGGATGCCGCTTCCACCATGCAGCCCAGACAGTTTCTGACCATCTTCCCCGGCGTGAAGGGTTCGGTGCTACAACTGCGCGACATCGAGCAAGGACTGGACCAGCTCAACCGCCTGCCCTCCAATAATGCTTCCATGCGCATTGAGCCCGGCGCGGAGGCGGGTTCCAGCCGGGTGCTGATCAACAACGTGCAGCAGCGCACCTAGCGGCTTTCGGCCGGGGTGGACAATCTCGGGCAGGAGACCACAGGCCTCACCCAGTATACCCTGGGGTTTGAGAAGGACAATTTTCTGGGCTGCAACGATCAGATCGCCCTGTACTGGACAAGCTCCATGCCGCGCATAGCCGGACAATTCGGCAATCCGTGGGAGGGTTACAGCGACAGCTTTTCCGGACTGTTTTCCATCCCTTTCGGCTACTGGCTGCTGAGCGGCAGCGTCAGCCGATTCAATTACAGCACCCAAATTTACGGCCTGAATCAGGCTTATACCAGCAGCGGCACAACCACGGCGGCCCGTCTGGCCCTGGACCGGGTAATCTGGCGCGACGCGGCGGGCAAGCTCTCGCTGGGCGGCTTCATCCAGTACCGGGATGTGGTCAACCGGTTTGAGGACGTGCGCCTGATCGCCAGCAGCTACCGCATGACCACCAGCGGTCTGGCCGCAAGCTATGTGCGCCGCATGCTGGGCGGCGTGCTGACCTTGCAGGCCGAGCAGATCTGGGGTTTGCCCGACATGTCCTGGAGCGTGCCCGGCCCCATCACCTCCACCACGCCGCACACCCGCTTCAGCAAAACCACGGGCACGCTGGGCTGGTACCGGCCTTTCAATGTGGGCGAACAGCAGTGGGCCTGGTCGCTCTCGGCCTACGGCCAGACTAGTGAGCAGACCATGTATGGCTCGGAGCGGCTCTACCTGGGTTCCTCCTATACGGTGCGAGGCTTCAAGGAAACGCCCGTGGGCGGGGATTGCGGCGGCTACGTGCGCAACGAACTGGCCTGGACCGTGCCGGAGAAATGGCTGGGCCCGGTCAAAAAAGCGCCCTTCGGCCAGGTGCGGCTTTTCGCGGCCTATGATTACGGCGGCATCGTCAGGGACGGCAAAGACCCCTACGAGTGGGGCGAGCTGAGCGGCATGGCTCTGGGCCTGCGCACCAGCGGTGATTTTTCAATGCAGGTGGCCTGGTCCCATCCGCTGGGCGCGCCGGATTACGTGAAGGAGAAGGACGACGTCTGGTATCTGACGTTGCGCTATACATTTTAACGCATACCGTTTTGCCGTGCCGCCTCCATTTCCGGCACGCGGAACATACGCTCCGGGCAAGGAGCGTGGGGTGCGGGTTTGCGGGAGGAAGTCATGGAGAGGATGAGGGAAGCGCGCAATGGTTTGTTGTGCGCCGTGCTCACGGCGCAGTTGATTCTTTCGCCGGTGCTGGGCGCGGCCGTTCAGGCGGCTGGCGTGACGCCCGACCCCAACGCCGCGGCCGACAAGCGCCCGTCCATGGAAGCCGCCCCCAACGGCGTGCCGGTGGTCAACATTACGGCCGCCAACGGTTCCGGCCTGTCGCATAACCAGTACCACGATTTCAACGTCCACCAGCAGGGCTTGATCCTGAACAACAGCAGCAGTGCAGCCAATTCGCAGCTGGGCGGCATTCTGGCGGGCAACCCCAATTTCAACGGCAACCATGGGGCCGAGGCGCGCGCCGTTCTCAACGAAGTGACCAGCGCCAACCGCTCGCGCATCGAAGGCTATATTGAAGTCAACGGCCGCGCGGCGGACGTGATTCTGGCCAACCCCAATGGCGTGACGGTCAACGGCGGCGGCTTCATCAACGTGCCGCGCGCCACCATCACCACGGGCAAACCGAAGGTGGACGGCAACGGCGCGCTGTGCGGCTACGAGGTGCGCCAGGGCGACATCCGCATTGAAGGCGCGGGCGTCAACGCCGACAATACGGACGCCTTCACCCTGCTGGCGCGCACGGCCGGCGTGGAGGCCCAGGTGCGGGCCAACAGTCTGGCCGTGGTGACGGGCAAAAATCACGTGGCCGCCGACGGTACGGTGACCCCGTTGGCGGACGCGGTCCCGGCCGATCCCTCCACACCCGCTGTCCCGCCCGCTTCCGACGACAAGCCCGAAGTGGGCATTGATTCCTCGGCCCTGGGCGGCATGTATGCCAACCGCATCACCCTCATCGCCACGGAAAAGGGCGTAGGCGTGAACCTGGAAGGCGCAGTGCAGAGCGCGGATCAGATGGTCATCACCGCCGACGGCAAACTGCGTCTGCGTGAGGCCGCCTCGGGCGGCGACGCCATACTGGTGAGCAAGGGGGATATTGAGCTGACCGGAGCCGCCGTCACGGCGGCCCGCGACCTGACGGTGGCGGCGGAAAATGTGCGCCTGGAAAAAGGCGTCTTCGAACCGCAGTACGAGGCGCGCAAGGCTAAAAAACAGGCTGAAAATGTGGCCGCCGGTGCGGCTTCCGCACCGGCGCCGGAAAAGGCCTCCGGGCTTTATGCCGGTGGTAATCTGTCGGTGCGGGCCGCTACCCTGCTTCTAGATGTGGACGCGCGGATGGCGTCCGGCATGGACAGTTCCGGCGGCCTGACGAAAGACGGCAAGACAAGTATTGCCGTCAATACGTTGAAGGCGGAACAGGCACAACTGCTGTCCGGCGGGTCCATCAGCATCGCGGCCAAAACGGCTGGGGCCAAGTCCTCCACCATTGCCGCCAAGGGCGACGTACTCTTGTCCGGCGGCGAATTCAATCTCGAGAACAGCGTGGCGCAAGGCGAACGCGTGGGACTGGATGTGGAGCACGTCGGCATGACGCAAAAATCCAAGGCCGAGGCCTTCACTGATCTGGCCGTGCGGGCTACCCTGGCGGAACTTAACGACGCGAGCCTGAGCGCCGGTTCCGATCTGATTCTGGATGTGGGCACGGCCCTGTTTGACGCGCGGAGCAGCCTTTCTTCCGGCAATGATCTTTTTCTGCGCGGCACTGATGTGACCGTGGACGGCGCATTTCTGGCGGCCGGTCAGGATTTGGAATATCAGGGTGACAAGCTGAGCAATATCAACGGTGTTCTGTACGCCGCGCGGGATCAGCGCTTGTTCGCTTCCGGCCTGCTGCTCAACGACGGCGGCGAGATATACGCCGGGCGCGACATCCTGATTGCGGACGCTGACGGCAAGGGCGAGAATGTGGTGCGCAACCTTTCGGGCGTCATCTCCGCCGGTAACGAAATCGCCATCAACGCGAAAACCGTGGAAAACAAAAAACGCGAATTTCAGGTGGCTGAACGGGGCAAGCACATCTCGTACAATGAGTGGTATGAATGCAATAAACCGTTGCTGGGGCATGGCTGCGACAGGCGGCAACTCTGGTATTACGTCAATGTGTATGAAGATTATATCCTGAAGGATTCTCCGTCAGCCCAACTGCTTGCGGGCGGAGACATTCTTATCGGCGCTGGAACGCTTGAAAACCATTACAGCACCATTGCCGCCGGAAACAACCTTGTGGTCAAGGCGGACAACGTCGAAAACAAGGATGCCGTGCTGCAACGGACGCGCACGGTCAAGGAAACCATGAAGGGCTGGGACTCGGACGACGATTTCACCGGCGAGTATTTCCGCTCCTATAATGAAACCTACGAGGAGATCGGCCGCTCCCCCTCCGTGCTTTCCGCCAATTCCGGCCTGTACCTGGACGTGACGGACACGTTCAACAATTACAGCGACCGTCAGGGCATTTCCCTGCCCACCGACCACACTGTCGGCGCGGGCTATCCTTTCGCGGGCAGTCCCATGTTCCACCCGTCAGCCGCGCCGGGCCACCATTATTTGATTGAAACCAATCCCATGTTCACGAATATGGGCCTCTTTTACGGTTCCGACTATTTTCTCAGCCGCATCGGTCTGGACCAGAACCGCCAGCAGGTGGTTCTGCTGGGCGACGCCTTTTACGAGACGCGCCTGGTACAGCAGGAGATTCTGAGCGCCACGGGCAGGCGTTTTCTGGATGGCTACAGTTCGGACGCGGACCAGATGCGCGGCCTGATGGATGCGGCCGTCGCCCAGGCTCAAGGCCTTGAACTCACGGCGGGCGTGGCCCTCACGCCCGATCAGGTGGCGGCGCTGACCCAGGATATCATCTGGCTGGTGGAAGAAGAGCACATGGGCGAAAAGGTGCTTGTGCCGCATCTCTACCTGGCCTCGGCCACACAGGCGGACATTATGCCGGGCGGCGGCGTGCAGGCCAAAAACGTCTATGTCAATGCGGGCAAGGACATTGTGAACGAGGGTCTTATCAGCGGCGAAAGCGTGAACCTGGCCTCGGTCAACATTGAGAACACCGGCGGCCTGTTGCGCGGGGGCACGCTGAACCTGACAGCTTTGAACGATATCACCAACAACAGCGGCCACCTCAAGGGCGGCGACATCACCCTGGCGGCCGGGGGCGACATTGTTTCGCAAACCCTCACCCTTGCGGACCAGGGCAACTCCGCCCACAGGCACGTGCAGGCCCAGGCGGGCATTGAAGCCACAGGCAGCGTAACCGCCGTGGCGGGCAACGATCTTGCCATCCGGGGCTCCAGCCTCAACGCCGGGGGCGACGTGGCCCTGGCCGCCGGGCGGGATTTGACCGTAGGCACCGTCACCGAGGAATTTCACCTTGACGGCGGCTCCAAAAGCTGGGAGCACCGCGTCACCCATACCGGCTCCACCGTGGCCGCCGGGGGCAACCTGAACATGACCGCCGGGCGGGACATGACCGTGGCCGGTTCCCAGGTGGGCGCGGGCGGCGACGCCCAACTCGCGGCGGGCGGCAATCTGTCCGTGGTGGCCGTGCAGGATACCTTCAGTTCCTTCGTCAAGGCCAGCTCCGGCAAGGGAGGGCTGTTCTCCTCCAGTTCCAAGTCCACCTATACCCAGGACTACCGCAGCAGCAAATCCTCCACCGTGGCCTCCGGCGGCAATCTCAGCCTGCTGGCCGGGGTTTCCGGCCTGACCGGCGCGCCCGCCCAAACCGGCCATGCCTCGGTGGTGGGTTCCAACCTGCTCAGCGGCAAAGACCTCACCGTGGCCGCCAGCGGCAACGTCAACGTGGCCTCAAGCCAGAACAGCTCCTATTTCAGCCATACCAAGTCCACCGTGGGCGCGCTGGGCCTCAGTTCCTCATCCAAGAAAGAAGGCAATTCCTCAGTGACCCAGGTGGCCTCCAACCTCATGGGCCAAAACGTCACCCTGGACGCGGGCAAGAGCGTCAGCGTCACGGCCTCCAATCTGGCCGCTGTGGACAGTATCAACCTCACGGCCCGCGACGGCGACGTGGCCGTTGTGGACGGCGCCAACCAGTCCGCCTCCTGGTATTACAAAAAGCAGACCGGCTTCGGTCTGGGCGGCGGCGGTTCCTTCACCAGCTTCTACGGCACCGAGGGCAAGAAGGAGCAAAGCGCAAGCAGCACCAGCCAGGCCTCCAGTCTGGCCGCCGGACAAGACATCAATCTCACGGCCGCCCGCGACGCGGCCATTGTCGGCTCCAGCCTCAGCGCGGGCAATAATGTCACCATCAATGCCGGGCGGGACGCCAACATTCTCGGCGGCGCCAGCACCTCGTCCCACAGCAAGGAAAAGTTCTCCTCCGGCTTCGGTGTGGAAGGCATTCTGGGCCTGGACAAAACCAGCTTTTTCATGGGCTATCAGGAGACGGCCAAGGGCAACGCCAACGCCAATACCCGGAACGCGGCCAGCCAGATCACGGCCAATAAAGACATCACGGTCAACGCCGGGCAGAACGTCAACTTGTCCGGCTCCCGGCTGGCGGCTGCCCAGGACTTGAATATGGCCGCCGGCAAGGATATCAATCTCTTGCAGGCCACGGACACGGCCAGCGCCAGCCAGTATGAAAAGACCCTGCGTGCGGGTTTGAGTCTGACCTTGGAGCAGAATCTGACCAGCAACGCCCAGAAAGTGTATACATCCGTAAAGGACGTGAACACGGTCAGCGGCCCCATGGACGGAGTCGACAAGGCCAACGCTGTCATCAAAAGCGGCGAAAGTCTGGCAAGCAGCCAGGCTTCGGCCAGTCTGACTTTAGGCGTGAATTCATCCTGGAAGAGCGGCGAGAGCCACTCCTCCACCGCCGTGCCCGACGAACTGTCGGCGGGCAGGGATATGACCCTGGCCGCCGGGCAGGATTTGACCATGCAGGGCACCCAGGCCCAGGCCGGACGGGATATGACATTGGCCGCCGGGCGGGACCTGGATATTCATGCCGCCGAATCCTCCGCCGGAAGCAGCAGCGACGGCGGCAGCTTCGGCGCGGGGGTGGGCGTCAAGGCCACTGCGGGGACCAAGGGCTATTCGCTGGGAATGAACGGCAATGTGAATCTGGCCGGAAACGAAGCGGACGGCAACAGCCACAGATACATCAACGCCAAGGTGTTGGCCGGAGAAAAGCTGACTACCGTTTCCGGCCAGGACACCACCGTAGCCGGGGCCAATCTCACAGCCAAGGATGTGGACATGACCGTGGGCCGCAACCTCACCGTCGCCAGCAAGCAGGACACCAGTTCGTCCAGTTCCAGCTCGTACAATGCGGGCGGCGGCTTTACCACCGGCTATGGCGCTGCCTGGGATATCGGTTCCGAAAACCTGATTTCGCAGGCGGGTTCTCTGGCCTCCGCGGGAGCGGCCCTTGCCGGTGACGGCGGGCCGTTGGATCAGGCCGCCGGATTGATCGGCGCGGGGTCCCTGGCCGCCGGAGATGCCCATCTTCCCCCCAAAAAGAACTACAATGAAAATTATCACGCCAATCTCAGCGGCACGGTGAGCGAGGGCCACAGCAACATGGTGGGTGAACAGACCTCCATTCTGGGTTCGGACAGCGTAAATATCTATACCGAAGGCAATACCCATGTGGCCGGGGCCATCATCGCGGCCCTCAACGACAATCTCAAGCTGGATACCGGCACTCTGAGCTATGAAAATCTTGTGGGTAAGACCACTCAGACCAGCACGAGTGCGGGTATCAACTGGAACTACAGTCCGGAACAGAAGTCAGGAGACACAGGGAAGGATGTAACGCAACCAGAAGACGTAAATATAGGAGAAATGGAAACCAGCAACCAATCAACTCAAAGCCAGAGAGAGGCGACAACCCAAAAGGCAAAGGAAGAGCAAAAGAAGAAAAATCGGCAGGAAAAATATAGAAATTTGCCGGAGTGGATGGGTGCGCTCTTTGGAGTAATGGATGACACTCAAGACTGGTGGAACACTACAAAAAAAGACACGCTTTATGGTGTCACGCCTGGTAAATTTGCCCATATCGAGCAGGAAACGACCCAAACAGCCTATGCCACCATTGGCAAGGGGGAAATAATTGTACGCAATAATCCTGGCCAGTCTCTGGATGGCCTGAACCGTGACCCGTCTCAGGCCATGAAGACCGAGCAGACCGCTGATGTGAATATCGACTGGAAACCGGCCTTTAGCTACGCGGATGACTTACTTAGTGGCTGGGGATGGCCAAACAACATTACAGGCACGTTTAACTTCTTTGCCGATCCCAAGGCCTTTTTGAACGACTTGCAGGACACTCTTGCCAAAAGTATTCCCTTGTTGAAGCGGCCTGAGCAGAAAAAGGAGAACCCGACGGCGCCTGCGGCGCAAACACCGGCTTCCACTCCAACGCCTTCTACTTCTGGCCCGCAGGCCGCAGCGCAACACTAGGAGGAAGCCATGCGTAACCTTCTTTTGCTGGCGTTTATCGGTTGTCTGCTGACCGGTTGCCTGAGGGATATTGTGTTTGGGGGGGGCGAAAAGTCTGCGGCTCCCTCCAAGCCGCCCTCAAAAACTGTAATAGATCCCTATACCCATGAAGAAGTGAAGATGTGGATGCCTAAAAATGGAATGATTCGCAATGCTGTATGGGCATGGGAAGCCAGAGGAGAAGAAAGACTCTGTTCAGATGGAGATTATAAAGGGAAGCAAGATACGAGCCTTCTACCAAGTAAACGTGGAGTTTATAAAAAACTTTCTAGTGGGGGATGGGTGTGGGCATATTATTATTATGGTGAAGAAATTCCCGGCTTTGATACGACAGATTGGTATATAACGGTTTTCAATATATATGTAAAACCTGACGGTACAATCTATGGGTGTGCTTGGAGAAAATATCCATTTAGTTATCGTTTAAAATACGGCACCAATGACGGTATTAATCCTCACGTTCATCCTCCACGCTGAGAGAAACGTATTATGAAAAAGAGCAAGCCATCCGCCGAATGGCTTGCTCTTTTTCATAAAGCATGATCAATTTTTAGATACATAGTATATGTTTTTAAAGTAAAATTGATAATTTATAAATTAATTTATATTATAAAATATACGTATTTAATTTTGCTGATAAATATTTAATTACCTATTTATTAAAAAATTCAAACTGCCAATGTTTCTATTAGTAGGGGAGAAGTCATCATGCACGACAATCCCGGCCAATCTTTAGACGACTTGAACCGCGATCCGTCCCAGGCCATGAAGACTGAGCAAACCGTAGATGTGAACATCGACTGGAAACCGGCCTTCAGCTATGTCAATGACGTGCTCAGTGGCTGGGGATGGCCTGCCAATATTACAGGCACGTTTAACTTCTTTGCCGATCCCAAGGCCTTTTTGAACGAACTGCAAGACAGTCTCGCCAAAAGTATTCCCTTGCTGAGACGACCGACGCCCAAGGAGAACCCGACAACGCCCACAGTGCAAACGCCGACTTCCGCGCCAGCACCATCCGTTCCCGGCCCGCAGGCCGCAACACAACACTAGGAGGAAACCATGCGCACCCTCCTTTTACTGGCGCTTATGGAGTGCCTGCTCTCCGGTTTCCTGAGGGATATTGTGTTTGGGAGCGGCGGTGGAGCGACCGCTTCCGAGCCGCAACATGAACCGTTACGCGACGCAGAGACCGGCGAAGTCATCAAAATGTGGGTACCGAAAAATATGTTGAGGACATCATCATGGGAATTCCAGGCCAGAGGAGAAGAGGCTCGTTGCTCCAGCGGATATTATAAAGGGAAAAATGTAGCTGATCTCTTCCCAAGTCAGCGGACAATTTATAAAGAATTACCTAACTATGGGAATAGTATATGGGCTTATTATTACGGCGAAGATATTCCTGGCTTTGGTACTACGGATTGGTACATAACTGTGTTTAACATTTACGCTGACAAAAATGGCCGTATCTATGGTTGCTTGTGGCAAAAATTTCCAAGCGAATATCGATTAGAGTACGGCACCTCAGATGGAATCCGTCCATGATAGCAAGGCCTCCATTTGTGGAGGCCTTGCTCATTTGAAAGAATAAAAGCGGCTACACTTTGGGCGTTAATGGTTCTTTTGCCCTGAACGGGGAGCAAGGGGACAGCAGCGGACTCAAGCATGACAATGCCAAATTGGCGGCAGGGGAAAAGCTGACTACGGTTTCCGGTCAGGACACTACCGTGGCCGGGGGCAATCTCACGGCCAAGGATGTGGACATGACCGTGGGCCGCAATCTCACTGTGGCCAGTGTGCAGGATTCCAGTTCGTCACATAGCGACAGCTACAACGCCGGGGCCAGCGCCACAGTGGGCTATGGGGCCGCCGTCAGCGTAAGCCAGAACGCCAATCTGGGTTTCGCTTACCAAAAGGGCAACGGCAAGGCTGTGGGCGAACAAACCTCCATTCTGGGCAGCGACAGCGTGGACATCTACACGGAGAACAATACCCATGTGGCCGGGGCCATCATCGCCGCACTCAACGACAATCTCAAGCTGGACACCGGTACGCTGAGCTATGAAAACGTGGTCGGCAAGACCACGGAAACCGGCATGAGCGCGGGCATCAAGTGGGGGCAGACATTTAAGCCGGGGGGGGGAATAATACGCCAGAGTCTGGTAGTGAAGGTGGTACCAAACAGCCTGCACAAAATAATCAAGAACAAGTTAATTCGAGTAAATCCGAATTATATGCCGATGCGAAACCTTGGATGAAAAACTTGGTGAACACACAAAAGGATTTGCAGGATTGGTGGAATGGATTCAAGAAAGATGACCTTCACAATGTTTCTCCGGACAAGTTTTCTTACAGTTACAAGGAAACGACTCAGACCGCCTATGCCACCATTGGCAAGGGCGAGATCATCGTGCGCGACAATCCCGGACAGTCTCTGGATGGTCTAAACCGCGATCCTTCTCAGGCCATGAAGACTGAACAGACAACTAATGTAAATATTAACCTGGATCCGGCCTTTACCTATGTGGACACCATACTGAACCCGAATACTACAACCAATGTGTTGAATACGTTGAATGAACTCTCCACAGACCCAGGCGGCTTTTTCAAGAAAATCTTTTCGGGTCTGTTCGGCGGCGATAAGGACAAAGGCAAAGATAAAAAAGAAGACGGAGCTTCCCAATCGGCTGGAGAGAAGAAACCCACAGCAGTTGAACAAGCCTTACAGGGACTTGGCAGTGATCCCATGACTTTTCTTCATGAAGCCTTGGCCAATATGTTTGCCAACCCTCCGACCAAAAAAGATACACCTGTAACGCCGCCATCCGATGCTGGAAGGTAGGAGACAGTATGTACAAAAGTATTGCCTTACTCTGTGTTTTTATGCTGCTCTGTGCCTGCGGTCCATTACCAGGGCGAAATGAAAGCGGCCTTTTTGGCCGTTTCCCGGAAAACTATGTAAATTCTAAAACAGGTTTTACTCTCTGGATGCCGAGGAATATGAATGTCAGACAGGGCATGTATGCATATGTAGTCCAGAGATACATAAATTATTGCAATAAAGGTAATTATATATGAGGCAAATATGAACCTATAGGAGATGTATATAAAGAATTGCCTGATGGAACAAGAATATATTCTTATTATTATACTGACGAGGTAGAAGTCGGAGTTGATGCTCCTGCATTCAATTTAGAACCAACAACAATGAAAATTGATTATGATGTAGTTTTTAATCTGTATGTTGATAAAGCTGGGAAAGTGACAGAATGCAAGTATAAAAAAATACAAGGTGGGACATCAACTTATTAGAGCGCTTTAATTTTGAAACGCTCTAATAAGGCTGCACAGCAGCCTCGCGCCACGAAAAGCCGTAAACGCAATTTATTTGCGCCGTTAAGCGGCGGAGTGAGCGTACCTTTAAACTTTGAAATGTACAACATTTCAAAGTTAATCTGCTCTAGTTTGAATATTTTTTGAACTGCATTGTAGAAATGCCGTGACAGAACAAGACCTTCGTCACTCCATGGCTTTGCTTTCCAGCGGCACCAGCCCTCTTGCTTTCATGCCCGGCCCGTCATCATGGCGGGCCGGGCATGAAACGCAGTACAACAACGCGTTCTTACTTCCAGCGGGCCAGAAAGTCCGCCGCGCTTTCACCGGCGTCCAGATGTTTGAGCAGGGCGCTGCCGAAAACCACGCCGTCGGGCTTGGCCTCGGCGGGCAATTCCGCCAGTTGCGAAGGTTCGCGCAGTCCGAAGCCCAGAGCCAGCGGCAGGGAAAAGACCTTGCGCGCCCGCTTCATGGTCTCCGCCACCCGAGGGGCCAGGCCGGAGCGTTCGCCCGTGATGCCCATGACCGACACCACATACACATAACCCTGCCCTTCGGCGGCATAGAGCGCCATGCGCTCCTCACTGGTATTGGGGCCCACCAGGGGGATCAGGGCAATGCCGTGCTTGTTCAGGGCGGCGCGCATGGGTCCGGACTCCTCGTGCGGCAGATCCGGCACGATCAGGCCGTGCACCCCGGCTTTTTCCGCGTCGCGGGCCAGTTCTTCCAGGCCGTACTGCAAAAAGGGATTGAAATACCCCATCAGCACCACGCCCGCCTTGATCAGGCCCTTGCGCGGGATCATCTCCTTCAGCAGATCGCGCAGATTGACGCCGTCGCTCAGGGCGCGGCGCGAGGCCTCTTCCACCACCGGGCCGTCGGCCACGGGGTCGGAAAAAGGCACGCCGATTTCGATAACGTCCGCGCCGTTCTCGTCCAGCTCCATCAGCGTGGGCCAGAAGCGCGCGCTGTCGGGAAAGCCCGCGGTCAGAAAGGGGATCAACGCCGGACGCCCGGCGGCCGTTGCCTTGCGGATTTTTTCTTCAAGCGGATGCATGATTATACCTCTTTTTCGGCAAGCGCCGCGCGGATGATGTCCATATCCTTGTCGCCCCGGCCCGAGAGATTGACCACCACATGGCTGCCGGGCGCGAATTCCTGCGGGTGATCCAGCACCCAGGCCAGCGCGTGCGAGGATTCCAGAGCGGGCAGAATGCCCTCTGCCCGGCAGAGCCGCAGAAACGCGGCCAGGGCGTTGGCGTCCTTGACCATGCCGTACTGCACGCGGCCGGTCTTGTGCAGAAAGGCGTGCTCCGGCCCCACGCCGGGATAATCCAGACCGGCGGAAATGGAGTGCGAAGGCTCGATCTGGCCGTCGTTATTCTGCAAAAGCATGCTGTAATTGCCGTGCAGCACGCCGGGCGTGCCCAGGTTCAGGGGCGCGGAATTGAAGCAGCCCGGCTTGCCGGTGCCCGCCGCCTCCACGCCGATAAGCCGCACCTCCGCGTCTTCCAGAAAGGGATGGAACATGCCGATGGCGTTGGAACCGCCGCCCACGCAGGCCACCACGGCGTCCGGCAGCCTGCCGTTTTTTTCCAGCATCTGGGCGCGGGTTTCCCGGCCGATGACGCTCTGCAGCTTGCGCACCAGGGTGGGGAAGGGATGCGGCCCGGCGGCGGTGCCGAAACAGTAATGGGTGGTCCGCTGGCTGGCGATCCAGGCCCGCAGCGCCTCGTTGATGGCGTCCTTGAGGGTGCGGGTGCCGCTCTGCACGGCATGCACCTCGGCGCCCAGCAGCTTCATCCGCCGGACGTTGGCGGACTGGCGCTCCACATCCTCGCCGCCCATGTAAATGATGCAGTCCATGCCCAGACGCGCGGCGGCCGCCGCTGTGGCCACGCCGTGCTGGCCCGCGCCGGTTTCCGCCACCAGGGCCGTTTTGCCCATATGTTTGGCCAGCAGGGCCTGGCCCAGCGTGTTGTTGACCTTGTGCGCGCCGGTGTGCAGCAGGTCTTCGCGCTTGAGCCAGAGGTTGAAGCCCAGCTCTTCCGAAAGCGTGGGGCAATGGGTCAGCGGCGTGGCCCGCCCGGCGTAGTTGCGCAGCAGATCGTCCAGTTCCGCCTGAAATCCGGGCGTGGGCATGATTTCGCGCATGGCCGCTTCCACTTCCAGCAGCGGCGGCATGAGCAGCTCGGGCACGAAGCAGCCCCCGAATTCACCGAAATAACTGTCTTTCATCTTACTTCCCCGTTGCCTTTGGTTGTGCCGCGGCTGTCACGGCCGCCGCCATTTTTTGCGAATTTTTCCGTCCCGGCGCGTCTTCAATGCCGGAGTTGAAATCCACGCCGTCAGGCGCGCACTGGGCCAGCGCCCGCCGCACATTGTCCGTATTCAGGCCCCCGGCCAGCAGCCAGGGGTGCGGCGCCCTGAGCCCGTACAGATCCTGCCATTCCAGACGCTTGCCGCTGCCGCCGCCGGCCAAGCCCGCGTCCAGCAGATACCAGGCGCAGGCCTCAGCATGCTTTTGCAGTTCGCTGTGCAACTGCGCCCGGTGCATGTAGCGGTCCGGCCAGATGACCCGGATGACCCGTTCCGCGCCCACGGCCCGCGCACAGGCCACGCTCTGTCCGCCGTGCAGCTGGGCCAGATCAAGGCGTGCCTCGCGCATGACGCGCAGGATTTCATCGGCGCTCTGCTCCACAAAAACGCCCACCCGCTGCATGGAGCCGCTTTCCAGGCGCGCGGCCTGTTCCGGGGCGAGACAGCGCGGGCTCTTGGGGTGAAAAATAAAGCCGCAGAAACGCGCGCCCAGGCGCGCGGCCTCGTCCACATCCGCCTGACGGGTCAGACCGCAGATTTTAATCAGCATGATTATTCTCTCCCTTAAGGACGTTGCTGTCCACCCCGTCCAATACACGGCGAACCGAGTCATTGCCCAACAGGGCCGCCAGAGCCGCGCCGGGCCGGACGTGCTCCATCAGGGCCGTACCCACCAGGGCCGCCCTGTAGCCCGCCGACGCGGCCAGGACCAGATGCTCGGGTTCGCTGATGCCGCTGGCCGCCACCCAGATTTCGTGGTTTTCCGGCGGGCAGGCCTCGGCCAGAGCCAGACAGGCCGCGCGGTCCACGGCAAAGGTCTGCAAATCCCTGGCGTTGACCTGGATGATGCGCGCCCCGCTCTCCCGGGCCAGACGCAAATCCGCCGCATCGAAAACTTCCACCACCGCGTGCATGCCGAAGGACTCGGCCTCCTCCCGCAGCCGCCGCAGCACGGTGGCCTCGGGCGTGAGCCGCACGATCAGCAGCAGGGCCGAGGCCGGTGTGGCCGCCGTGGCCCGCACCTGCAGGGGATCAAAAATGAAATCCTTGCGCAGCAGGGGCAAAGGCGTTGCGGGATAGAGGCCGGGGGCGGCGGCGCGGCTCAGAAAATCCGGTCTGCCGTGGAAATACGTTTCCTCCGTGAGGATGGACAGGGCGCTCGCTCCGGCCGCCGCATACTGGCGGACCACCTCTTCCACGTCCAGATCTTCGCGGATGACGCCGCGTGAGGGCGAGGCCCGCTTGTATTCCGCCACCACGGCCAGGGGCGCGCGCCTTGCGGGTGTACGCAGGGCCGCCGCGAAATCCGGGCGGGGAGCCGTCAGGAGCGCAGGAAGGCTCCCCCGCTCCGCCGCCAGCCGCAAGGCCGCCACTTCGGCCTGTTTGGCCTGGTGAAAACGCTCAAGCCGCATGCAGCACCTTCCTGCCCAGACCGGCGCTGACCGCCTCGCGGGCGCGAGCCATACACAGGGCCATATTCATGTTTTCCTCCAGCAGATAGACGGACAGGCCCACATTGAGCGCCACCATGTCCAGCATGGGGCGTGAGCCGTTGCCTTCCAGCAGTTCCTTGAGCACGTCCACGGCCTCATCCTTGCTGTGCACGGCCAGATCCTCGGGCGTGCAGGGCCGGATGCCGAAATCCGCCGGATTCAGGGGCAGGGGTTTGACCGTGCCGTTGTGCAGCAGGGCGATTTCCGCCGGACCTATGGGCGTCAGTTCATCGTAGCCGCCCGCGCCGCAGACCACGGCGGCCCGGTAGAGCGGCGACTGCAAGAGGGTTTCCGCCACCAGCGGCACCAGCTCGGGCCGGGCCACGCCCATGAGCAGATGGCTGGGCCGGGCCGGGTTGATCATGGGGCCCAGAATATTGAAGAGCGTGCGCACGCCCAGTTCCTTGCGCAGCGGGCCGATGTTCTTGAAGGCCGGATGGAAGTGCGGCGCGAAAAGAAAGGCGAAGTTGCGCCGCCGCACCATCTCGGCCACCGAGGCCGGATTCTTGTCCAGAGCGATGCCCAAGGCCTCCAGGGCGTCGGCGCTGCCGCACTTGGAGGACACGGCCCGGTTGCCGTGCTTGACCACCTTGTAGCCCATGCCCGCCAGCACCAGCGACGTAGCCGTTGAGCAGTTGAAAGAATTACGGCCGTCGCCGCCCGTGCCCACCACGTCGATGCTGGTGCCGGAAACGCCGTCCACACGCACGGCGCGGGCCAGAGCCGCGCGCGTGGCGTGTGCCAGTTCCAGGGCGCTTTCGCCCTTCATGCGCAGGCCCATGAGAAAGCTGCCCGCCTGGGCCGGGGTCATCTTGCCGTCCATGAGCGAGGCGAAACCGGCGGCGGCCATTTCCGCCGTAAGGTCTTCCTTGCGGGCCAGACGCTCCAGAATGGCGGTCAGGCTGGCGGCCTCGTTATCCTTGCTCATGACGGCCTGCGGGAAATTGCCCAGCAGGCGCAGCCCCTCGGGCGTGAGCACGGATTCGGGATGAAACTGCACGCCCACCCAGGGCCGGTCATTGTAGCGCAGGGCCATGACCTCGCCTTCCGGAGCGCGGGCGGTCACAGTAAAGCGGGGATTGGCCGCATCCTCGTCGGCGCGTACCACCAGGGAATGGTAGCGCCCCACCTTCATGGGATTGGGCAGGCCGCTGAACAGGCCCGTGCCGTCATGCACGATTTCCGACTGTTTGCCGTGCATGATGCAGGGCCCCACTTCCACTCTCGCCCCGGCGTGCAGCCCCAGAAGCTGATGCCCCAGGCAGACGCCCAGCACGGGGACGCGCGGGTCAAGGCGGTTCAGGAATTCCGGACAGAGCCCGGCATTGGCCGGATGGCCGGGACCGGGCGAGATGCAGACCATGCTCAGGTCCGGGCCTGTCGCCGCCTCCAGCACGGCGGGATCGTCGTTGCGCAGGACGCGCGGCGTATGCCCCAGGGCGTAAAAAGCCTGCACCAGATTATAGGTGAAGGAATCGTAATTATCGATGAGCAGAAACATATTCTTCGTCCTCCGCCCGCAAGACCAAGCGCATGATGGCTGATTTGTTGCACACTTCCTTCCATTCCAGTTCCGGGTCGGAGTCATGGACAATGCCGCCGCCCGCCTGCCAGAAGAGTTTGCCGTCCCGCACCCACATGCTGCGGATGGTGATGCCCGTGTCCAGATTGACGCTCCCCCGGTCCAGCCCCAGCCAGCCGATGCAGCCCGCGTACGGGCCGCGCGCGCGGCCTTCCAGCTCACGGATGATCTCCATGGCCCGCACCTTGGGCGCGCCGGAAACCGTGCCCGCCGGGAAGGCGGCGGCCAGCACGTCCAGGGCGTCCAGACCGTCGGCCAGGCGCGCCGTGACCCGGCTGGTCAGGTGCATGACGTGGGAATAGCGTTCCACTTCCATGTAGCGCTCCAGATTGACGCTGCCCGGCCGTGCCACGCGGCCCAGGTCGTTACGGCCGAGATCAACCAGCATGACGTGCTCGGCCCGCTCCTTGGGGTCGTCGCGCAGTTCGGCGGCCAGGCGGGCGTCTTCCAGATCGTCACAGCCCCGCCGCCGCGTGCCCGCGATGGGCGAAAGCTGCAAACGCCCTTCCTCGCAACGGACCATGACCTCCGGCGAGGAACCGAACAGGGTCAGCTCCGGGAAGCGCATGTAAAACATGTAGGGCGAGGCGTTGAAGCGGCGCATGCGCCGGTAAAGTTCAAAGGGATTGCCCGCAAAGGGCGTGGAGAAACGCACCGACGGCACCACCTGGATGGCCTCGCCCCGGCGCAGCATTTCCTTGATCCGCTCCACGTAGGCCTTGTAACCCGCCTCGCCGGGTTCGGCGACGATATTTTCCGGATCCGCGGCTGCGGTTGCGTTGCCCCCGTTGGCGGCGGGGTCCACCGCTTCATGGGCGCTGCGCAAGGTGCGGTGCTCGCCCAGGCTGATCTGGCAGAGGCGGTTGTAAAGATGGTCGAAAACCAGCACCGTGCCGGGCAGGGCCAGCAGGCAGTCCGCCTCGTCGGGCGGCATGATCGCGGCCAGTTTGGCGTTGAACAGACCGGCCATGCCGAAACCCAGATAACCGTACAGGGCGCGGGTGATGGGCGGCAGGCCGGAGATGTTTTCCGGCGGCGTGATCTCCAGGCGCGCCATGAGTTCGCGCAGCCCTTCCACAAAGGGACGGCCTTCCAGCTCGGCCAGCGGCGCGAAACGCTGATCTTCCACGCGCAGGGCCAGTTTGCCGTCACGGCAGGAGATGAACAGGGCCATGTCGCAGGCCAGAATGCTGTAGCGGCCCCAGCGGCCGTCCACCTCGGCGCTTTCGAGCAAAATGCCGTTGCCCGCACCCACCATGCCCATAAACAGGCTGATGGGCGTGTCCATGTCCGCCGGGAGCCAGCGGGCGGATTGCCGCACTGTCAGCGGCGTTTGCGCAGTACCCTTGTTTTTCATCTTCGTTGTCCTCGTGTGTGGTGGAAACAAAAAAAGCGTCGTCTCACGGGGAGACGGCGCTTACAATAGCTGACCGGAACGAACGGAATCCTATGCCCGCACGTCTCCCCCCCGCATGTTGATGCGCCACCACCAGCCCTGGAAGCTGTCAGCAAAGAAGGTGGTCGGGAAAGCGTGCATTGCAAAATCCTTAGTCTATTTTCAAAATCATTTCTGTTTTCAGCCTTTATACAAAGAGCCGGAGCTTGTCAAGCCTATACAGTTTTCCATCCCATAAAAGATTCCCTCCAGGAATGGAATAGGCCATAGTTGTTCTGCTCCCGTTTCAGGCGGCATGCCCGAAAGTCAACACCGGGCGCATTCGGTGAAGCCGTGAAGCAAACAGACATTTTTTCCCTGCAACCGTGCGATTCCGGCTCCTCGCTGCTCATGGCCGGAGGCAGGTGCACGAATCTCCGTATTCCGGGCCTTGATCTGTTGCGCCAATATGCAACAGGAAATATATACCTTTTGGTAACAGACTATGACTGCCCGTTTGAAGAAGCTGTGAATTTCATTACTATTAATAAGGAATGTTCAAAAATACTCTGCAGAAAATGCCTTGGCGGTATGGGTATTACGCCGGTTCCTCCATCATATTGCCTTTCGAATCTGGTCTGGAGGGACGATTTTCATTTTTATGCCATAATAAACGAAAAGTATCGCTATGATTTTACTATCCGTCGACGTTACTTCCCCTATCTGCTGCCCCAGTTAAAAATCAGATGCAGGGGCTGGATCAATGGAGATTCAAGCAGACGAGGGAAATTTCCGGAGTAGAAGTGCAAATACAACGGCCGCCGGTCCCAAACAGGATCGGCGGCCGTTGTATTCCAGCTGGCATTCCGTCCGCTATTTTCCGAACAGAATTTCCTGATAGTTGGGCAAAGCCCACAGATCGTCGGCCACGCGGGTTTCCAGCAGGTCGGCGTAACGGCGCGTCTCCCGCATCAGGGGCAGCACTTCCTCACAGTAGCGCCGGGCGGCGTCCAGGCCTTCGCCCAGTTGCCCCACATCGGCCAGCACATCCTCCAGCCGGGCCGTGGCCGTCTGCAAACCGCGCAGGTGCGCCGTCACCTCGTCCAAGGTCATGGTTTTATAATCCTTGCCGATGGACTGCATCCGGGCGGCGGTACCGGCCAGTTCGCCCTGGTAGCGCATGCCCGCCGGGAAGATGATGGTGCGGGCCATGCGGATGGCCAGGTTGGCCTCGGTGCGCACGGTCTTGCAGTACTGCTCCAGGTAGATGTCCTGCCGGGCCTTGAGCTCGGCCCGGTTGAGAATGCCCTGGCTTTCGTACAGCGCGATGACCTCGGGCCGGGTGAGTTCCGGCAGGGCTTCGGGCGTATTGCGCAGATCCGGCAGGCCGCGCCGCCGGGCCTCGTTGTGCCAGACCTCCGAGTAGCCGTCGCCGTTGAAGATCACGGCGCTGTGTTCCTCAATGACATGGCTGATGAAGGACTCCACGGCGGCGTTAAAGGCTTTGCCGTCCCTGATTTCCCGTTCCAGCCAGTCGGCGGCGAAGCCCAGGGAGTCGGCCATCATGGCGTTGAGCGCGGTGATGGAACCGGCGGCGGACTGGCTGGAGCCCACGGCGCGGAATTCAAAACGGTTGCCGGTAAAGGCCACGGGGCTAGTGCGGTTGCGGTCGCCGGGGTCCGTGGGCAGGGGCGGCAGGGTGTCCACCCCCAGGTTCAGGGCGCGGCCGCCTTTGCCGCTGGCCGCGTCCTCGGCGCGCCCGGCCCGGAAGGCTTCGAAAACTTCGGTGAGCTGGTCGCCCAGGAAAATGGACATGATGGCGGGCGGGGCCTCGTGCGCGCCCAGGCGGTGATCGTTGCTGGCGCTGGCCACAGTGGCCCGCAGCAGGCCGCCGAACTTGTGCACCGCGCGGATCATGGCCGCGCAGAAAACCAGAAACTTGGCATTGGCGTGCGGCGTCTCGCCGGGGTCAAAGAGCGTGCCCAGTTCCGCGTTGCCCAGGGAATAGTTGACGTGCTTGCCCGAGCCGTTGATGCCGCTGAAGGGCTTTTCGTGCAGGAGGCACTTCAGGCCGTAGCGTTTGGCCACATTGCGCAATGTGGCCATAATGATGTGGTTGTGGTCCACGGCCAGGTTGCTGGGCTCGTAGAGCGGCGCGATCTCGTACTGGCTGGGCGCCGCCTCGTTGTGGCGGGTGCGCACGGGCACGCCCAGTTTGTAGAGTTCACGTTCCACTTCCATCATGCAGGAAAGCACGCGCTGCGGGATGACCCCGAAATACTGGTCGCTGAATTCCTGGCCCTTGGCCGGGCGCGCGCCGAACAGCGAACGTCCGGCGATCTGCAGGTCGGGCCGGGCGAAATTGAAGTTGTGGTCGATGAGAAAGTATTCCTGCTCCAGACCGGCGTAGGAAATCACCGGCAGATCCGTGTGGATGTTGAACAGGGCCAGCACCCGCTGGGCCTCGCGATTCAGGGCCTGGCCGGAGCGCAGCAGCGGCGTTTTCTTGTCCAGGGCCACGCCCGTCCAGGACAGGAACATGGTGGGGATGCACAGAAAGGTGCCGTTGGGGTTTTCCATGATATAGGCCGGGCTGGTCACGTCCCAGGCCGTGTAGCCGCGCGCCTCGAAGGTGGAGCGCAGCCCCCCGGAGGGGAAAGAGGAAGCGTCGGGCTCGCCCCGGATCAGCATGGAGCCGGAAAACTCGGCAATGACCCCGCCCGAGCCGTCGGGCATCAGAAAGCTGTCGTGCTTTTCGGCGGTCTGGCCGGTGAGCGGGTAAAAGACGTGGGTGAAATGGGTGGCCCCTTTTTCAATGGCCCAGTCCTTCATCACCGCAGCCACGGTATCGGCGATGGACGGGTCCATACGTTCGCCGAAGGCAATGGTCTTGTGCAGGGACTTGTAGACATCCTTGGGCAGACGCTCGCGCATGACCCGGTCATTGAAGACATTGCAGCCGAAAATGTCCGTGGGCCTGGTGTCCGCGAAATTGAGCGGAGCCACGTCCGGCTTGTAGGTGGTGATGGCCTGGATGGCGCTGTGACGGGCGGTATTACTGC
Organism: Desulfovibrio porci; assembly: GCF_009696265.1. Taxonomy (NCBI): domain Bacteria; kingdom Pseudomonadati; phylum Thermodesulfobacteriota; class Desulfovibrionia; order Desulfovibrionales; family Desulfovibrionaceae; genus Desulfovibrio; species Desulfovibrio porci. Next base: position 164,704 of record NZ_VUMH01000006.1, on the reverse strand, counting down.
TCATGCATGCTCCTTCAATCCGCGCGGGATCGTCCGCATTCTCACGGACCCCTCCGCGGCAAGGCGAAAAGGCTATTTTACCTCGACGATCTCGATTTCAAAGGTCAGTTCCTTGCCGGCCAGCGGATGGTTGGCGTCCAGCGTGACTTCATCCGCGCCCACGTCGGTGATGGTCACATCCATCTGGCCCTGCTCGTTGGAGAGTTGCAAGGGCACGCCCACTTCCAGGGGAATATGCGAGGGCACCTGGGCGCGGGCCACGGTGAAGACCAGTTCCGGGTCGGCATCGCCGTAAGCCTGGTCCGGGGGAATGGTCACGGTGACGGTTTCACCGGCTTCATGCCCTTCCACCGCCGACTCGAAGCCGGGGATCAGCATGCCCTTGCCCAAGGTGAACTCCAGGGGGTCGCGCTCTCTGGAGGAATCGAAAACCGTGCCGTCAGCCAGCGTTCCAGTGTAGTGCGCGCGTACCGTATCGCCTTTTTTGATGGGCATGAAAAACTCCGTTAACGCCCGCGCGGCGGGCTTTTTTGTTGAATTGTGGTTGCAGCTTTGCCCGCTCCGGCGCCGGGCCGGAGGAGGAGAAAGCCTGCCGCATAAAGGCGAAACAAAACACGGCGCGAGCCTGATGTCAATGCGCGGCTGACGGGCGCGAAGCTTGCCCGAAACTGCTCGTGGTTAGCGGCGGGAACGCGCCCGATTTTCCGGGGTGGTTTCCGCGCGGGTCGGGTCGCTTGGAACCGCTCTGAAGGATATGCGCAAAGCCCATGCCCGCGATCTTTACATCCGGGCATGCCTAAGGGAGGATCGCGAAGGTTCGCCGGGACGGGGACGGCCCCCATGGCGTATGGGCGTATGGCCCGCAACCGCCTCGCCTGACGTCAGAAAGCCCGAGCCCATCAACAGGACGGAGGCCATGGTCTGCCCCTTTTTTCCGCATTTCACTGTGTAACGGTGCATGCAGTCCCCGGCTCCCCCACAGCGACCGTTTTCCGCCGTGCCGGATGGCTTTGCCCGCCGAACATACCCTGGCTGAAATATAGCCGGTTGTGCAAATTTTATACTGGCCTGGAGCCTGCCTGCATAAAAAATATACATCTTCGTTCCGGGCTTACATTCAAAATTCTATTTAATTATAGTATATTAGCCATATCATCCAAGTTTGGCACGCGCATTGCTATATTAGAAACAACTGCGTCCGGAACATCGGGCAGCAAATAAAAAAATCCGCCGACAGGCGGTCAATATATACGGGAAAAACAGAACAAATTTCCGCGCCGCCCCAGCCCCCATCAGGAGCGGCGCGGACCCACCCCAAAACCTCCTCCGTTGAATAGAACCCTCTAACCATCGGAACATCCTCCTTCTCTGCGGCCGCCGGAAACAACCGGCGGCCGCCCCTCTTTTTCAGAGCAGACTGCACCCGAGATTTTCGCTTTACGGCGGCGCGCACCCGGAGTTGGCTATAGCATACGCTATTACTCGTAGGGACTAAACAAGTTAGGAACGGTTTCTAAATTATTCCCCACTGCCCGCGTCAGGCCCGCTCCGTGCCAGGGTCGAATATGCTTGAATATACTCCCTCAGCCCGGAATTCGTCTTCTCGGGCAGAGAACAAAAATCCTAATTGGGAAACAGCGCCTCATGCATGCCGGATAGGCCGGACGGTTTGTCCAGACCCCACTTTCTGCCGTTCCGCCATACTACCGGGCTTTCTCATGAGGGCCCGGTCCTCTTTCCGCGGCACGTCGGCATGCCTTTTCCGCATTTCATACCGAGACTATGGCCGCCCCGCTTTTCCGCATTTCACTGTTTAACGGCGCACGCAGCCCCCGGCTCCCCCACAGCGTCCCGCTTTCCGGGACGCGGGCGGGGACTTTGCCCGTCGAAGGCCCCTGCGTGAAATATAAGCATCTGTGCAAATTTTATACTGGCCTGGAGCCTGCCTGCATAAAAAATATACATCTTTGTTCCGGGCTTACATTCAAAATTCTATTTAATTATAGTATATTAGCAATATTATTCAAGTTTGGCACGCGCATTGCTATGTTTAGAGGCAACAGCGTCCGGAACACCGGGCAGCAAATAAAAAAAATCCGCCGACAGGCGGTCAATATATACGGGAAAACAGAACAAATTTCCGCGCCGCCCCAGCCCCCATCAGGGCGGCGCGGACCCACCCCCCAAAAACCTCCTCCTTTGATAGAACCATCTAACCATCGGAACATCCCTCTTCTCTGCGGCCGCCGGAAGCAACCGGCGGCCGCCCCTCTTTTTCAGAGCGGCCTGCGCTTGAGATCCCGCGTTGCGGCGGCCGACGCCCAGTCGACGGCACGCGCCCGGGGCGCGCCCAGCTTGACAGCGTCGGCTTTGCCAAGGATAATTAAAAGCTGTTCCCGTAATTAAGGGACATAAGCAATCCAGCCAACGGGCCGCCGCCCGTCATCACGGCGCTTCCATGCAACCATCGGCCTTTGCGCGGCAAAGGCCGCGGCAATCCTATTCAGAGGTGTATATGTCCGATATCCGTTCCGCTTATACCGACAGCCTCAACTTTTACGGCAAGCACAGCCCGCGCGAGCTGGCCGAGACCTACGGCACGCCGCTCTATGTCTATAATGAAAATGTCCTGCGCCGGCGCTGCCGCGACCTGATGGCCCTTTCCAGCCAGCCCGGCTTCGGGGTCAATTATTCGGTGAAAGCCAACGCCAATCCCGTGCTGCTGAAAATCATCCGCGAGGAAGGCCTGGTGGTGGACGCCATGAGCCCCGGCGAACTGTTCATGGACGATCTCGCCGGGTTCAAGCCGCATGAAATCCTGTACATTTCCAACAACAATTCCGACACGGAACTGCAGAACGCGTTGATCCACGGCCTGCTGGTCAGCGTGGATTCCCTTTCCCAACTGGACACCCTGGGCCGCCTCAATCACGGCGGCAAGGTCATGGTGCGCTTCAACCCCGGCATCGGGGCCGGTCACCACGCCAAGGTGGTCACGGCGGGCAAGGAAACCAAGTTCGGCGTCACGCCGGACAAAATGGGCGAGGTCTTCGCTCTGCTGGCCAAGCACGAGCTGACCCTGGCCGGCATCAACCAGCACATCGGTTCACTGTTCATGGAGCCCGACGGCTATCTCAACGCGGCCCAGGTGCTGCTGGATCTGGCCGAAACCCTGTCGGCCGGGGCGCTGGACAAGCTGGAAATCATCGACTTCGGCGGCGGCTTCGGCATTCCCTACCGCAAGTACGAGGGGGAAGCCCGTCTGGACATGAATGAACTGGGCCGCCGCCTGCACGCCATGATCAGCGCCTGGGCCGCCCAAAACGCCTACAAGGGGCGCTTCCTGGTGGAGCCGGGCCGCTATGTGGCCGCCGAATGCGGCGTGCTGCTGGGCCGGGTGCATGCCGTGAAGAACAACGGCGACAAGCGCTATGTGGGTACAAATCTGGGCTTCAACGTGCTGGTGCGCCCGGCCATGTACGATTCCTTCCACGATGTGGAAATCTACCGTGGCCAAAGCGGCGCGGCGGAAGACGAGCCCATGCTCCAGACCATTGTGGGCAATATCTGCGAGAGCGGCGATATTCTCGCCAAAAACCGCCTGCTGCCGGTCATGCGCGAAGGGGATGTATTGGGCATGCTCGACGCCGGAGCCTACGGCTTTACCATGGCCTCCAATTACAATCAGCGCCGCCGCCCCGCCGAAGTGCTGATCCAGAGCGACGGCGCGGCCCGCCTGATCCGCCGCCGTGAAACCCTGGAAGATCTGGCCCGCTGCTTTGACGACCTGCTGTAGCCCGAAATACGCGGCAATGTGGCGTATGGGCGGTTTGCATGCCCACGCCTGACCTGAGCACCTCTCCGCGTGCGGTCTGGCGGCTGACCTGGCCCCAGATGCTCATGATGTACCTTGTGTTCTTTATGGGCTTCATCACGGTCTGGGTCGCCGGGCAGATCAGCGCTGAAGTGCAGGCCGCCCTGGGCATGGTGACCCAGTGCGCCATTTTTCTGATGGTGGTGATCATGGCCGTGTCCAGCGGGGCCACGGCTGCGGTCAGCCAGTCGCTGGGCGCGCTCAAGATGCGCCGCGCCCAGCGCTACGTGGGCACCACCGTGCTGGGCAGCCTGGGCCTGGGCCTGCTGGTGGCCGTAGGCGGCTGGTTTTTCGGCGACGGCATTCTGCGTCTGCTCATGGTGCCGGAAAGCATTTTGCCCATCGCCCGTGAACTCTGGCAGGTCACCATGCTGGCCCTGCCCGCCCAGTATATCTATTCCGCCACCGGGGTCATGTTCCGCGCCACGCGGCAGGTGCTGCCGCCGCTCTGGGTGGCCGCCCTGGTCTGCGTGGTCAACCTGCTGGCCTGTCTGGGGTTCGGCCTGGGCTGGTTCGGTCTGCCCGCTTTCGGCTACATGGGCCTGGTCTGGGCCAATCTGGGCGCGCAATGCCTGGGGGCTGTCTGCAACTGCCTGCTGCTGGCCCATTCCGGTTATCTGCAACGCCGCTCCCTGCCCAGCCCGCGCTGGCTCAAGGCGGGCCTGCCCTATCTGCTGCGGGTGGCCCTGCCTGCGGGCGCGGCCCAAATCGTCTGGCAGTCCGGCTACCTCACCCTGTTCGTGCTGGTGGCCTCGCTGCCCCTGGACAGCGTCAACGCCCTGGCCGGGCTCACCGCCGGACTCAGGGTGGAAGCCCTGCTCTTCCTGCCGGGCATGGCCTTCAACATGACCGTGGCCGTGCTGGTGGGCAACAGCCTCGGCGCGGGCAAACCGCAGGAAGCCAAGCGCGTGGCTCTGAACATGGTGGGGCTGGCCGCCCTGGCCATGAGCCTGGTGGCAGCCCTGCTCTGGCCGTTCCGCCAGGAAATCGCGGAACTGCTCTCCCAGGAGCCGGGTACCCAGGCCCAGATTGTCAGCTATCTGACCTACAATCTGCTTTCCACGCCCTTTTCCATCGCCAGTACGGTCATGGGCGGCATCATGGTGGGAGCCGGGGCCACCCAGTACAATCTGATGGTCTACGGCGGCACCTTCTGGCTGGTGCGCCTGCCTCTGGGCTGGCTGCTCGGGCATATTCTCTGGGGCACGGCCTCGGGCGTCTTCGCGGCCATGCTCTTCTCACAATGTCTGCAAACCTGCATCATGCTCTATGTGGTGCTCTGCCGCGACTGGGCGCGTTTCGCCATGAAGCGCCGGGGGCGGCATCACGCGGAGCGCAAGCCCGCCTGACGGGCCGGGTCCGCCCTGGTCCGCGCTTGCGGCCACGGTCCCGAAAAGGAGAAAACGCTTCATGGACAAGAACTTTACGCCGGTAAGCCTGGACGGCAGCCGCGATTTCTACGACCTCTGGCAGCGCACGCCGCGCCGCTCTCTGGACTATACCCTGCCCAACCTCTGGGGCTGGCAGGATTATTACGGCCTGGAATGGTGTTTTGACGACAACCTCTGCTGGATCCGCCAGACCCGCCCCCGTCTGGTCTGCTGGGCGCCGGTGGGCGACTGGAACGCCGTGGACTGGAGCCGCGTGCTGCCGGATTCCTTCAGCGAAGCCGCGCACGACTTTGTCCGCGTGCCCAAGGAACTGCTGCATGTCTGGCAACGGGCTCTGCCCGGTCTGGTGGACGCCGAGGAAGATCGCGGACAGTGGGAATACCTTTACACACAAGAGGACCTGGCCACCCTGCCCGGCAAACGCTTCCACAAAAAGAAGAATCATTTCAACAGCTATGTCAAAACCTACGGCGAGCCGGACTACCGTTCTCTGGACGACGCCATGGTGGAGGACGTGCTGGCCGTGCAGGACGACTGGTGCCAATGGCACGAATGCGAGGATTCCCCGTCGCTACGGGCGGAAAACGAGGCCATCAACCGAGTGCTTTCGCACTGGGACAGGTTCAGCGGCCTTGACGGCGGTTCGCTCTATGTGGACGGGCAGATGGTGGCCTTCAGCGTGGGTGAAAAGCTGGACGACCTGAGCCTGGGCGTGCACTACGAGAAAGGCCTCAACGGTTTCCGCGGCGTGTACCAGACCATCAACCGCGAATTCGCGCGGCACGCCGGCGAGGGCTTCACGTATATCAACCGTGCGCAGGATCTGGACGAGGAAGGCCTGCGCCAGGCCAAGATGACCTATCTGCCCGCGGACTTTCTGCGCAAATACAAAGCGCGCGTGCGCAAGGCCTGACAAGGCCGGGCGTGTGCCGTCCTCATCCCCTTACGCACAAAGCCCCGCGCCAGATGACGCGGGGCTTTGGAATTCTGGCGTCACCAACGGGATAAAATATATCACATAATATATTGAAATTATTTATATTTTATTCTTTTCTTTCTGTTATACCTATAAAAATACCCAAAAAATTAAAGCTTCTTAAAATTCTTTTTGAGGCGTAGTTGGACAGCTATCTGTTTGTTTCATTTTTTCCGTCAGTTAACGCCTTTACGGCTTTATCAAAATCGCTTTCTTTTTTCCCGGCCTCAAGCTGATGATGATGAAACTTGTCATATTCCTGTTCCGCATGGGCAAGGGCCAGCTCGTGGGAAATGCTCCCGGCGTGCGTGAGGATGTTGCCTTCGTTGAGCGTGAGAAAGGCGTCCAGCTTGGCAATCCAGTCGGTCATGTGCATAGGTTTACGTAAACGAGCCTGTCTTTCGGCAAAGAGCAGATATTGCTCCACCAGATTGTTAAGTGCCAAGAGTTCTTTTTCATTCAGGTAGTTTTTGGCAATCCCCACATCTTGTTTCCGAACCTTTGCTCCACGCCATGTGGTCAGTCCCATATATGGTTTGGCGCTGTCGGCCCGACTGTGGATGAGTTCCGCCGCCGTCATGCCGGTTACAGCCCAATGCAGCTTATTTTGAACTGTTTTGAAAAAAGTAATGCTTTCTTCGGTGGTGGGATCGTAATCAATACTAGTGGCGTAAATGTCTGTGATTTTTTGGTAAAAACGGCGTTCTGAGGTTCGGATATCCTGAATGCGCCGGAGTAGCTCTTCAAAATAGTCAAAAGGCTGATCGGGGTTTTTCAAGCGCTCGTCGTCCAGCACAAAACCTTTGACGATGAACTCCCGAAGTTGCTGCGTGGCCCATATGCGGAAGCGGGTGGCAATATGGCTTTTGACCCGGTAACCCACAGAGATAATCATGTCGAGATTGTAGTATTCCAGCTTACGTTGGACGCTCCGCTCACCCTCCTGGCGAACCTGTAAATATTCCTTACGAGTTGCCTCTGGCTGAAGTTCGCCTTCTTCATAAATATTGTTAATATGGATAGTTATGTTTGGTCTGCTGGTCTGGAACAAGTCAGCCATCATCTGTTGCGTGAGCCAGACGGATTCGTCCTCGAAGCGGACATCGATTTTTACCCGACCGTCTTCGGTTTGGTAAATCAGAAATTGGCTTTGTTGGGAGAGGTGGGGCACGTTTTTGTCCTGTTCTACCATTTGGGCGAAGGCTTCTCACCAAGGCCACAAACGGGTCAAAATAAACTTATACTTTCGTAAAGGCAGATAAGCTGTTCGCCACCATAGAGTGGCATAACCCCTATTCAGCATCCTTAATCAACGCACCTCTGTTTTCCAGCCGCTGACGGAAAAGCATCATTTCTTTGGGGTACGCCGCAAGTGACAGGCGTATCAGATCATTCAGTTCTGTGGGGGGCTCGGTTGTCGTGGTGATGATGTATTGGAAAGGTGCATTATCTTTGCCGCCATTCTCTTTGGTTAGTGCCGCCATCTCGGTAAAAAGGCTATGATAGGGGCCAATATCAAGGTCAGCTTCACGCGGGCTGTCATGCACCAAAAAGCCGGGGTGATAGCCGATTCCCTTTGAAGCTGCCAGCATGGATGCAATATCCATTATAATGAAGCTCAAACTTTCCACAGCTGCTCCAGCAATAGCACTGCCCTGCCGTATTTGCGGCGTGAAATCTTCTGCGGATGTTATAATCGAACCGGAATAATCAGCCTTGAGAATCCGGCGCACAAGTTCATCAAAAAGCTTTTGTAGCCCTTGGTCTTTTTTCGCGGATTGATCCCTGTAAAAATCCAACTGGTTCTTCGCGTGATGAATTTCCGAATCAATTTTTTCCAGGCTTTCCATGATCTCCTGGATTTTTGTACCCCGCATGCCTCCCGCGCCGAGACGTTCAGCATGTTGAAATGCCTGTAAGGCTCGATCCAGCCGATCCATTTCTTTTTCAAGAGCGGAGAGTTCCTTTAGAACCTTTTTGCGCTCATCGTCATAGCTCTTCGCTTGTCGCACGGCCTCATCCAGGGCATCTTGGACGACTGTTTGTTGGTTTATTATAGCCTGAATTTTTTCGCGTTGTTCCGCGTCCATTTCCGCAATAGCCCGTTTCTGACGCTCCGCCGACAAACTGAGGACGGGTTTGAAATTTTTCAAATCTTCCATATGCGCCATAACATAACTACATTGTGTCAAGGGCATCTGATTGGCCAATAAACATTCACAGCCACCATCTACCTGAGCGGCAATCTTCGCCAATTCTTTCTGCTTTTGTTCGTACTCGGTCGGCGACTTTGCTTGTAGCGGCTGCGCTGTGGGCGGAGTCGCCGTACTTAGGGCGTCAAGCTGTCTTTTTCTATCCAGCGCGTTATCAACATAGCGTTGCCAATTGCGGAATTGGCTGTCTGCTTCCTCAAATTGTTTTTCCAGTTTTTCGTACTCTTCGCGGAATTTGAGCTTACGAGTTTCCGCTTGCATGACCGGGCCATCCAGGCGTGGCGCGGAATCTACTCTGGTGTCCGGAAAATCTCCCACGAACTCGGCAAGCCGTCTGCTTGCATCGCGATAAAAATGGTCGGCATCCTGTGACGCGCTATGCTGTTCTTCCTTCAAGTTTGATTGTCGTTTTGCAAGCTCCGACAAGGTGTGACTCCATTCGGATTCTTCCGGGACCAGTAGATCGAGCATTCCACGGACCAGATGTACCGGGAATTCTTTTGGCCTGCGAAACCCCGGCACATCGGAGCCGCTCTCGGCATCCCGCCAGACTTCAAATTTTCTGAGTCGGCACTCCTGATCCCGTGTCATCCATGACAAAAGGTGTTCCCATTTATAAGTAAGTTGCGGATGATGGACCCCAGGAGGCAACAACTTGTCCAGTTCCTGGCGGAACTCAAAATAGCCGGAACCCTTTTGGGGCGCGGCAGCCAATTCTTCAATGGAAGTATCCTGTCCGGCGGCAGATGGAGCTTTTTGTGCGCCCAAGGGGCGAAGAACAGCCCAAGGAGTTCCCTCTATTTCCAGTTCCGCGCCAACCCACGAATACGGAAGGCTTGCCCGAAGGCGCTGTTCCCCACTTTCCGTGGAAAAATGCTGTTCGCCAAGGCAGTAGCGTAGGAGGCGGCAAAAGGTTGTCTTGCCAACGGAATGCCCGGACATAGCCATTGGATTGTTCACCAGAGCCGGATCACGGGAGGACTTGCCCACAATGATATTCAGGCCCCGATGTAGGCCAATTTCGCGTATCACCTCAATGGGGTTTAGCGCCTTGAAAAGGACAATTCGCTTGAACCACAGCTTTGGCCTGGAAGAAGAATCAACTTGCAAGTTCACCTCCTCATCATGCGGCTATGGCTTCTTGGGCTTCCGCAAGCATGGTAAAACAGGCTTGTAGTTTTGGGCTAGCCTTCTGGAAGCGCTCTTGTGCCAAAAGCTGGTCAACGCCTTGATCGTAATTATCTCCTGCTTCCAGAATGAAGGGGATTACGGCTTCTATTCCCTGAATGGGGTACCGAATATCGCCGGAGAAAAAACACTCTGTGTTGGCAGTTATAGAAATTCCCAAGTTATTTTGCCATGACTTCCAAAGATTTTTTACGCGAACCGGGTCATCTTGAGCGAAAGGCCATTGCCCCAATTCCGACTGGGCAAAGGCCTTATTAAAAGCCGAGGCCTTGTCCGCAAGCAAGGTGGCGCAAGCATCGGGAAAGGTAGCCAGCCATGCCCGTTGGAAGGCTTTATCTTGTGCCATACCGGGTTGTGCTTGAAGAATGTAGGGCAGCAACTGACGAATTGCCGCTTCGCGTCCTGGGTGGGGGAATATTTGCGGATGTGATTTTGGTCTGGTGGCGACAACATCTTCCGGTGTAGCCGTTGCGGCTTGCCCCACGAACGAAAGCGCAGGCAGCCCTCGCACAATCTTCATCGTCTCCAGACTCACCGTCACAATGCTTAACAACAAGTCCAGAATGTACCTCGGCTTGCCGTGTTCAGCCGCCCAATCGTTGGGGTCGTTGGTGATGCCACTGGCCTTGTCGGTTTTGATCTGGTAGCGCTCCATAATCCATTCAATGGCGGAACGTCCGTTGACCACATAGTCGTAGGCGTCCAGCGGGATGTTGGAGAGTTTTATCCATGCGTTGTATTCAATGACCGATTTGTCCGTTTTGTCGGGGAAGCGCATCTTCTCCACCCGGAATTTACCGCTTGCCGCGCCTTGCACCTGAACATCCGGGCATGGCGGCTGTTCTTCATAGTTCAGATGCAATTCCGCCAGCGCGCGTCCGGCTTTGCTGAAGGCCCAGAAATCGGTCGGCTTTTCCACCAGCGGCAGGCGCGGCAGCATCTTTTTCAAGTCAGCCGCAAAGGCTTTCTGGTAGTCTGGTGAATGCAGCAGACCGTAGACGTAGTAAAAAATGTCTTCCTTGGTCACCTTGGGGCCATAGCTTTCCCGGCAACGCTCCAAAATGAAATTGGTAATGCCGTCCTTGCGAGTGTATTGCGCGGTATTATCCCCGTCAAACAGCGTTGGCTGATAGACTGAGCGTTTTTCGTAATAGTAGAGCGGGAAGCATTGCGCGCCATCCCCATGAATATGTAAATCTGGAAGTTCATTAACAATAATCGGTGTAAAATCTGTCCAGCGCCCACCTACTCCCGGAAAGCAAATAACAATATTTTTATGTTCATTCGTCGGGAAAATCGACGGCATTTTATAGACCATCTCATTAATTGATGGATGAAAATAGCAGTTGATTTTCATAAATGGTCTATATATTGCCGTATAAATAGAGCTTTGATGAAATGCTTTTTCACGTTCTCTTGCCAGATCATTTTGAAAAGCCCGTGTCATGCTGATGTCTTTTCCAGATATAGACGGCAAAGGACGCTTTTCTTTTTGAGACAGCACAAGGCTGTTATAAAACGCAATAGTATGTTTGACGTTCTCGGTCAGCTTTACCTTTGAAGTGTTGTAGCACCAAGCGTCTCTATTTGTCACAATACCCATTGAAAATTTTGGCACAAAAAAAGTCTGTTTATTTTCCTTGTTATACTTATCTCCCAAAGGAATAAAGCTACCGAACATATCATTCCGCTGATTCAGCCAGTCACCATGTACGTTGGGATGGAGCTGCTGCCAATCCATGTCGGAACTGAGTACGCTGCGTTTTTTTGCGATAATGGCGAGCTTCTCTTCCCGACTTAGGTAGTCGCCAATATCGTGATAGTGAATAAACGCCTTGCCCGTATAGGCAGGATTTTTCACCAGAATAGTGATAGCAACACCGGTCATAATGTTGAAAACATTTTTGCCTTCTCTCTTGGCGGTCTCCCCTATTTTCCCGCGTATTGCGCCACGCAAGTTGAAGACGTAGGCCGCGCTGAATTCCTTTTCCAGACATTTGCGGAAGCCGTCCATAGCATTGGAATCCAACCAATAGCCGTTGGAAATAAAGGCAATGATGCCGCTTTGATGCTTGGGCAATCTGTCTGAGGCCCAGCGAAATGCCTTGATATAGGAATCATAGACGCTTTTACTTTGTGTCGCATTTGAAAATTTGACATAGGTTTGGGCAATGCGTTGTTCTAATTTCGGATAGGACTGATTCGGCGCGTTATCATTGGCGGATTTTTGTCCCACGGAGTACGGCGGGTTGCCGATAATGACCTGAATAGGGACTTTCTGCTGCGCCTGCACACGCTCGGAGTTTTGCGGCAACATTGGGGAATACAGCCAGGTTACGTCATCAGTTTCGCCAAGCTGGAAGGTATCTGTCAGGCAGATGCCGTTGAAAGGTTCATAGGCCGTGTTGTCTCCCATCGTGTCATGGTAGACATTTTCAATGTTGATAGACGCGATGTAATAAGCCAACAGCACAATTTCATTGGCGTGCAGTTCCTGACGGTATTTGCGCGGTAGGGCGTCCCGTTCAATAAGCCCGCTCTGCACCATACGGGCGATGAACGTTCCCGTACCGGTGAAAGGGTCCAGGATATGCACATTCTCATCAGAAAGGGAGCGTCCAAAATTGGCTTCCAGCACATCGGCCACGGAATGGTTGATGAAATCCACAAGTTCCACGGGCGTATAGACGATGCCCAGTCTTTCCACCGTCAGCGGAAAGGCCGTGCGGAAAAATTTGTCATACAGCTCAACCATGATGCGCTGCCGTCCCTCGGCATTGTCGATCCCGGAAACGCGCAGCTTTACGGACTCATAGAAGCGCGACAGCACCACCGTGTCTTTCTCAAGGGCCTGTTCTTCCAGCAGGTCAACCATACCCTGCAACGCTTGGGAAACGGGGTTGTTCCGCACGAACGAGTAATTTTCAAACAGGGCTTCAAAAACCGGCTTGGTGATCATGTGCTGCGCCAGCATTTCCACCACTTCACCGGGCGTGACGGAGGGATTGATATTCTTGCGCAGGCCGGACAGAAACTCGTCAAAAGCGGCCTTGTGCGGTCCGGGCACGGCAATCAGGCGGCTGATGCGCTCAATGTAGCCCTGAGCAATTTTGGCCACATCCGCCGCCCATTGCTCCCAATAGCGCTTATTGCCGACTTTTTGCACCATGCGGGCGTAAATGACGTTTTGCAGTTCCTGTATCTGGGGCAGCGGAAGCTGAACCGGCTTCGCCTTGCCGTCCCCCCGCGCCTCTGTGCTATCTGCATCCTCTCCAGAGCCATCGGCAATGCCGCCGACCAGTACAGAGCCGCCGCCCGCAGGCTTGTGGCGGTTGAGATCAATTTTGTTGACGGTGGCGCTGAACCGGTCGTCATGCGCCCGCAAGGCGTTCAGTACCGTCCAGACCACGGCGAAGCGTTTGTTGTCGTCCAGCGCTTCCTCTGGGGAAACATTGGAGGGAATCAACACAGGAATGATGATATAGCCGAATTTTTTCCCCGGTGCGATGCGCATGACGCGGCCCACGGACTGGACCACGTCGATCTGCGAATTGCGGGCCGAAAGAAACATAACCGCGTCCAGTGAAGGCACGTCCACACCTTCGGACAGACAGCGCACATTGGTCAGAATGCGGCATTCGTTGCCATCGGCGGAAGCGGCATTGAGCCACGCCAGTTTTTCGTCGCGTGTGGTGGCGGTCATGGATCCGTCAACGTGCTGTGCGGCAACGCCCACCATTTCCGCCCGTTCTTCCTGCGTCAGACTGTCGTAATAGGTGTCCTTGAACCCATTGAAAACCGCAGTGATTTTTTTGGAAACCTTGATGCTCTGGCAAAAGGCGACACCTTTGTGCATGGGCGAGGGATCGGAGGCTTTCAACAGTCCCTCATCCACAAGCATCCGCTTGGAGAGCGCGTTGATGCAGCCAATGAGCTTGCTGGCATCGTCCGTGTCAATCTCTTTGCTCTTGTCCGCCACGGCAGTCTGGAGTGCAGCGGGAATCTGATTCTCGCTCAAGGTCAACACCAGCACCTTGTAATCCGCCAGCAGGCTTTTATCCACCGCCTCGCCAAAACCGATGCGGAAAACTTCAGGGCCATACAGGGCCACGTCATCCATGGAACAAAGATAGGCGTCGGCCTCCTTGGCTTTCTTCTTGTTCTCCTCAGCATACAGGCGCGGCGTGGCAGTCATATATAAGCGTTTTTTTGCCTGAATAAAGGTATTGTCATGCACCTTCACAAAGGCGGAATCTTCCTCGTCCTTCAAGGTGACGCCTGTTGTGCGGTGCGCCTCATCACAGATGATCAGGGCAAATTCCCGCTTAAATTCCTTCTGGGAACGCGCTATAACTGCAATGGACTGGTATGTGGAAAACACGACCACCAAGCCATCATGATGAAATTTTTCGGCCAGTCCGAATTGACGAACAATATCCTCCACCCGTGTTGACGCGGGAAAGGCCAAATCCGTGACGCTGTAGCCGTCCGTGTCCTCATCGTTTTTTTTCTTGCTTTTGCTGACTTCAGGATCGGAACAGATGCAGATGGGGAAAATCGGCACGGAACTTTCCGCTGTCCATTCCCGCAGCGTCTGCCCCACAAGCGCGATGGACGGAGCCAGAAACAGCACCAATCCCTTGCCGCCGGTCTCGTTCTCCGCGATTTTCAGCGAGGTGAATGTTTTGCCCGTGCCACAGGCCATGATCAGCTTGCCGCGATCTCCGGTCTGGAAATGCTCATGAAAGGCCGCCATGGCCTTTTCCTGATGCGGGCGGGGGCTTTTTCTGCCTTGTCTGGCTTGTGCCCCACTGATGCCCTTTTCCAGCGCATCCCAGTCCACGGGGGCAGATTCAAGGTCCACAAGGCTTATGCGCTGTACTGGTGGTTCTTGATGCCGGATTGCGTTTTCCGCCTCAGTTCCCCATTTGTTGGTGGTGGAAATCCACAACCGCAGGGCAAACGAAGTCGTCTGGTGCTGGTCGTTGATGAACTGCTTGCTTGAAGTGGCCAGAAAACTGTCCACGGCGGGCTTGTCGATTCTGGCTTTCTCGTCATAGCATTTGCACTGAATGGCCCAGAAATCGCCTTCCACCGTCTGGGCAACAAGATCGATCCCCGTATCCTTGCCGCCGAGATTTTGCTTGTACGGGAACTCGCGCCAGAGCCAGACATGCCGGAACTTGCCCTCGTACCACGGAACAGTTTGCAAAAAAGCCTGCATCAGGCGCTCAAAACGGTCGCCCTTATCACGTTCGGAAAAAGAAAAAGTGCGATATTTGGCAAGGATGTCGTGGAACTGGTTCATGACGGGTACTCACTCAATAGTATTTTTGTCTTGTCTATCGTAAAGTTTCATAAATCGGAAGACGCCTCCAAGCCTTAAAAAGTGTACAGTGCCCAAAAAAAAATTGCCGGTCTTGTCTACAAAAACTCCCTGTCGGTGACAATGAAATTTGCACTGTCTCTGTCCTTTTGGCTGTGACGGATAGGTGTGTGCGGCAGTACGGTGTCTGCGGCCTGGGGCGGCGGGGGGTGTCTCTCTTCTTTTCCTTTTGGCGTCTAACCTCGCTCAAATATTTGGCAAGGGTCGGTGCCTTCACCTCAATGCCTTTTTCGTGCAGGCGTTTGACAAGCTCCTGTACATCGAAACCACGCTTCTTCATCCGTTCCAAAGTCGGGGCCAGTGCGAAGACGGCCTCCTTCACGGTCAGGCTGCGGTTGCCGTCGAGAGTGACTTTGACGGGCTTGAGCTTGGCAAGCTCCAATCTGATTTTCTTGACCTGGCTGGCGGTGATGGTCATAATCTGTTCTCCTGTCTTCTGCCGGGACGTTGCCCCGGCTTGACGTTTTGTCTTTCCGGTCGAGCGGGACGGTCGCCCACGCTTCACAAAGTGAAGCATAGTGGGCTATATCTTCGGCCTGTGCGAAGATTTCCACCCGACGCCTTACCTCATTCTCATGCCACGGGCGGAACGCGCCTGCTGACGCTCCCTGCCCCGCGCTTCCTGCTCCTGTCGCTGCCTTTCCTCTTCCTGACGGCGCTGAAGCTGTTCAGCCCGCTTGCGCTCCACGAACTCGATATGCAGCGGCCGGATTTCCGGCAGAAGCAGAAATTCCCGATAGCCTGCCATAAGCCTTTTTATCTTCTTCAACTGGTTTTCCAGCTCCTCTTTTTCCTCATGGCTCTGTTTCCTGTGGGCCGTGTATTCCGTTTCAAGCCGCGTCTGTTTTTGGTGTAACGACTCCACTTCCCGTTGCAGAATTTCCTTCTCTGTCTGGACAAGGTGTTTGACGGCAAGCGCCTTTTTCAGTTCTTCAATGAGGGAAGAGGCTTTCTCAAGCACGGACGGGTAATTGAAAAGAGAGGCCTTCGGTAGAAAGGAATCTTCCTGAAGAACCTTTTCCGCTTCCCCGGCCTGTCGCTCATACTTTTCAATGCGCTTTTTCAGTTCTTCCTCATGCCGCTCCAATGCGCTGAGAAGTTGCCGTGAATTTTGGGAAGCCGCTTCGGACTCCTGAATCAGTTTCTCCAATGCCTCCTGTTGTTGCTTGAACTCGCGGGTATCCAGATGCTTTTTCGCGGAACCGGGCGTTTGCTCCACACCGCGTTCAATGGCGAAGCCCTGGCTTTGCAGATGGGTGGGAAGCTCGGATTGCAGCTTTCGCAGACTCTGACGGGTATAGATTTTGTTGGCGTTGAGCCGCCCATCCGGCGTCACCGGCACATGAAGGAAGTGCATGTGCGGCGTCTTTTCATCCATGTGAACCGTTGCGGAAATGACATTCTCCGCGCCCACAAAATCCGTGAGAAAGGCTTTGCTCTCTTCAAAGAAGCGTCTGGTGTCCTCCGGGGAAAGTTTCTGAAAAAATGTGCTGTCCGATGTGACGATAAGCCCGCACATGCGCACGGCATCCTTTCTCACGGCTTTGACCAGCAGGAGGTCGTCAATGCGATTCTGAATGGCTTGTGCGTAGTTGTCTGAGGCGGATTCGTGCAGCTCGTAGTTCGCCGTGCTTCTGCCGTAGTCAATATCGGGATTGCTGTGGCTTTCGCGTTCGCGCCGATTGTGCGATTGAATGCCGCGAATGGCATCTTTTTTGAATTTGTCCATGTGTAAGACGAGATAGGACATAGCCTTTCTCCTATGATGTTTTTCTATGGAGACAGCGGCGACAATGGCGACAAGCCATGAGTGACAACACAATCCACGTCGCCGGTCGCAATTTGCACAATGGCGACAGCGGCAAAGCGGCGACATGACTCTGTGTCTCCGATCCGTCGCCGGTATCCGTGTTGCCGTTTTTATATTGGCGACAGGAAATGCCTTGGCATTATTGACTTGTCGCCACTGTCGCCATTGTCGCCGGTCATGCGAGACAGGCAAAAAACTGCTATTCCTGCCCGTCATCTTCAGGCAAAACCACAATGTATGCCCGAACCTTGCCCAGATCAGGCAATCTTCTTTCACACTTGAGCCGCCCCACCTGTGACAGCTTCAGCCATCCGGCCTCGGCCAGCACGCGGGCGGCACGCCGTTCGGAAAATCCCTTGCAGACCTCGACGCGAAAGGATTCCGGCAGAATAATGAACTCCGTGCAGCCGCCTTCACCTTTTCGCCGAAAACCTACGCGATTGACGCAGGTGGACATTTGGGTGTCCAAGTCCTGAAAGCGGCTTGCCCCGTGCTGCTCAATGAACAGGCGTACAGCGGCCAGAATGGCGGCGTCTTCGGAAGCGCCGATTCCGCCACGAGCGGCCAGCCAGTCATGAAAACAGCGTTCGGCACAGCCCGGAGCGTCAAAGTCGGCGGGCAGAATTTCCATCTGCATGGCCAGTCCTCCGGCCAGACCGCAGAGAGCGAAGCGTTGGGCCACGCGCCGCACCTGTCCATCCGCTCCGGCAGGCACAAGACGATTGACCGTATTGGCAAGAGCCAATTGCAGCTCGGACAGAACTGTTTTCAGTGTGTCGGATTCGGTCAATTTATGCAGGAAGGCGCGGCCCGCGTGGCCGTAATGAATGGAGGTCAACTCTTTGAGGCGGTTGACCACGGCTCCGGCATGAGGAAAACCGTGCAGCTCGGTGAGCATGGACGTGTCCACGGGCAGGCCCACGAACCGCACCTCCTGACCACCTCTCGACTTGAGACCGTTTTCGGCCAGCTTGTCGGCAAGGCCGAGTTCTCCGCTGGAGAGAAAGAGCAGACGCCAGGAATGGGATTTGCGGAGATTGCCTTCGCGGCTGGAACGACCCTTGCCCTGACCGTTGGCCAGCATGTAGGCGCATTCGGCCAGAATCTTGCCGTTGACCTGCCCGACTTCATCCAGAATCAGCACATTGTCGTTGTGCAGGACTGCAATATTCTCAAGGCCATTGTCTGTGGCGCGCCAGCTTCGGACGTGTTCCGGCCCGCCCCAGACAGACGCGGCAATCTGAAGGGCCGTTGTCTTGCCGGATGATGATCCGCCTTCAAAACTGAAACCACCGCCTTCCAGACCGGCCAGACGCAGCAACGGCCCGGCGAAGGCCGCGCACAGGGCAAAGCTCAGGCGCGAATTGCCGATGGAGAGTGCCGCGATTTCCCGCCAGCCGTCCAGAGTTCCGGCGATGCGGTACAGATCGCTATGATGCGCGGATTGCAGAACTACATTTTCGCCGGAGGTGCTGCCGTACACGGCATCCGGCAGGATGTAGGCGATATTGTCCCAACCGGTGCGGGGCACACAGCGGATGCGTCGGGCAGGTCTGACGGCGGCCAGAAAGTCCACAAGCTTTTTTCTGGCGACGGGATTGCCGAACCAGCCGCCGGAAGCCAGGGCGCTGTACCAGTCCGCGCCCTGTCGAAAGAGCAGTTCAATGGGCATGGGCCAGGTGTGCTTCTTGCCGTCCGGATCAGCCCATTCCAGCATGAGGCCCCATTCGTTGCCCTCGCTGTCGCGGGTCATGCCTTTCACAGCGAGCGGAGGGCCGATGCGGATTTCGTTCATCTCCCCGTCAGGCTTGGTTTCCAGCTTGTACAGTCCGGCGCGTTTGCCTTCCGGCACAAGAAAGAACCCCTCCGGCATGGGGCAGTCCGCATCCTGCTTTCGTGCCGCTTCCACAACGGCCCGGACGGCCTCAAGGGAACGCAGCCGGTGCAGCTCGTTGAAATCCGTCGCCTTGCCTTCATGGGCCGGGCAGACGGCCAGTTTGCCGCCTACAGCCTGCGCCGCTCTGGAAGCCGTTTCCTTGCCGGGATTCCACGGCATGTCGTCGGGTTTAACGGTTTCGCAGTCGTTGTCCGCGCAAAGAATGATTTCCCGATCCGGATACCGGGAACGGGCTGTGTGGGCTACGGCTTCCAGGTTTCCGGCGTTGAAGGCAATCAGCACGGCGTATCCGGTGGCCAGATGCAGACTTGTCCCTGTGGCGTACCCTTCGGCAATGAGCAACGGGCCGTCCCTGGTTCCGCTCTTTGCCGGAAGCGAAAAAAAGCCGCCTGCCGTTTTGCCGCCCTTGAGAAAAAACTTATCCGTACCTTCGTTAGGCTTTTCCGGCAGGATGAATTGCAGGCTCTGTATTTGGCTGGATTGATTCAAGACGGGAACAATGAGCCGCCCGTCATCAGTCTGCCGCAAGCCGATGGTCGGTACTTCCTTTCGTTTCAGATAGGGATGGTCGTCCTCAGCGGGTTTGGCATGGTTCCAGATGCTGGTTGCCAGCTTTGCGGCGGCTTTCCAGCGGCGCCCCTGTTCAGCTCTGGTGTCGGCTTTGGCGGCGATAAGGCGTTCCCGCAGAGCCTTGCGCTGGGCGGCGCAGAGTTCCTTTTCCGGCTTGGCCGTCCACGTTCCCTCATCGCCGGTGCGCCAGTTCTTCCACCAGATGGAGGCCGGAGCGTCCAGAAACGCCTTGTATGCGCCGTCCCTGCGGTGGGGCCTGTCCGCTGTGCCGCAACGGTGCAGGAGGCCGTCGGCCAGAACGGCCTCGACCTCCAGCCCCGCTGAACGCAGACACTCGGCAAAGCTGTGCAGAATGTCAGCGCTCATGACACGCTCCGTGCAGTGGCAGGCAATCCGGGCCACATTTCACAGGCACGGGCAGAGGAACGCCGACGTTCACCTGTGAAAGCGCAGAACGTCCGTAGCCCTCTGATATGAGGTACGGCACGGAAATAGCAGCATGTCCGGCATGTTTCACGGCGGGAGACAAGGAAAAACTCAGGGGTTGTGCGTTGGCTATCGGGCATCGTCCTGCTCCCTGCCGACGTTTTCAATAAACGCCCTGATGTCCTCGGCGCGCCAGACGGTCGTGCGCGGGCCGATTTTTATAGGCTTGGGATAGCGTTCGGTTGCGCAGCCTTTCCACCATGCGCTCTTGCTGATGGGAAAAAGCTCCAGAACTTGCGGAAGACGAAGAAAACCAGTGGAAGGAATATCAGTCGCCATAGCGATAACTCCGTATGAAGTTGATGATTACGGAGTGCTATAGCATAGCTATTCAATAAATCCACGTTGTTTGAAGAAGTAGAATAGAGACTTACAGAGTACGATACAGTACGATAGCGATGGATACTGATGTGCATCGAAAGCATTTTTTCAGGAAAAATTTTTCTTTTATGCGAAAAATTTATTTTAACATATTAAAATAAAATATTTTTTTATAAATCACCATAATGAACGATACAAAAAAACGGCACGGACAGTACGGTTCGTTACTCCGTACAATCCGTGCCGCCAAAAGGCTTAGCGTACGTTTTTCAGCTGTACCACGCCCGGATCATGTCCATGTTATCATAACCGGCCTGCCGCATGTGCTCCTTTTCCTCCTCACTCCAGCCGGTATCATTGGTTGTTATTTGGGATTCTTCTTCAATTTTTCCAATGGAGACATAAATATCACGGTCGATTATGGTGTCTTTGTTCATGCTTCCTCCTTTACATTGCTTTTTTCTGATTGGCTGTATCGCGTAATCTTGTCAGATAGTCAGCCCATTCCTGCATCATTCTTCGGCGCTCCGGAAGATACTCAGCATAATTGTATGTCGCACGCACTTCATTTTGTTCACCGTGGGCAAGCTGGCGCTCTATCCAGTCCCGGTTATAGCCGAGTTCATTGAGCAGTGTGGAAGCGATGGAACGGAAACCATGTACGCTCATCTCGTGTTTCTGATAGCCCATACGCCGGAGCGCATTGAGCATGGTCGCATCGGAAATGGACCGTGCTTCTGTGCGGATAGAAGGGAAGAGGTATTTCCCTTCCCCGGAGCATTTCTGAAGTTCCCGAAGAATGGACATCGCCTGCCGGGACAGGGGGACAAGATGCTGACGGCGCATTTTCATGCGTTCCGCAGGGATGCGCCATTCCCCGGCCTCAAGGTCGAATTCTTTCCATTGAGCGGCCCGCAATTCCGTGGGACGGGTGAAGACCAGCGGAGCCAGCTTCAAGGCACAGACCAGAGGGAAATAGCCTTCATAGGCGTCGATATCCCGCAGAAGCTGACCGACTTTCTCCGGTTCTAGCACTGCCGCCCGGTGAACAGTTTTTCGCGGTCGCAAGGCTCCCCGCAGATCGGCTGCGACATTGTGTTTCGCCCGGCCCGTGATGACCGCATAGCGGAACACCTGACTGATGATTTGCAATACTCTCCGGGAAGTCTCGTAGTTTCCCCTCTGTTCCAGAGGCTTGACGACCTCTATAACGTCCCGTGTCTCAAGTTTGGCGATATGCGTCTTGCCGATGGCCGGAAAAATGTAGGTCTCCAGCCGGTACATGACAGTTCCCTGATGCTTTTCGGAAAACTCTGCCATACGGGTTTCATGCCATTCTCTGGCGATATTCTGGAAGCTGTCGCGTTCCGCGATGGCTCTGGCCTGCCGTAACTGCCGTTTATGGTCTGAGGGATCGATTCCCTTGGACAACATGCGTTTCGCCTCTTCGCGGCGTTCTCTGGCGTCCTTGAGCGATATGGTGGGATATTCCCCGAAACTGAGCAGCTTGCTCTTGCCGTCAAAACGGTAGGCCATCCTCCAGAGCTTGCTTCCGTTGGCGGGAACGAAAAGAAACAGACCGCCGCCATCGAAATATTTACGAGGCTTCACGTCGGGTTTCAGACTGCGGATGTGGGTATCGGTAAGAGGCATGGGCACTCCTTGGCTGTCGTTGGACGAAGAGATACCCACATGGATAAAAATATTTTGATTCCGTGCGGTTATTCATGTAGGTATCGGAAATGTCGTACCACATTTCTACCTACGGATATACCCATAAAATGATTGGATGCAAGCGGACGAGGCTGGACTTCGGGAAACCATACCGGAAAGAAAAAACAAAGAATGCCAAGGCCTTTTGGACCTTGGCATTCTTCTTTGTACCTAAATTTGGCGTCACCAACGGGATTTGAACCCGTCTTAGCGGCTTGAGAGGCCGCCGTCCTAACCGGATAGACGATGGTGACAGCGCGTTTGTAATAGTGGGAACAGGGCGCTTTGTCAAGCGTCCGCGCAAGATATCCTCGCCGAAAACAGGCCGTTGCCGGAACAGTGCCGCTGATGCTATGTATTTCTCCGGCCCGGACAGCGGTCCCGCCATTGTTTTCAGCGCGACGCGGCGTGTTTTTCCGCCAGAGAAGGAAAATAGCCATGAAATCATGCCTTCGCCTCTTCCTGCCTGTCTTCTGTCTGCTGTTGCTCACGGCCTGCGGCGGCAAACAGGTGCCTACCCGCGAGGGAGATCTGCCGCCCTGGATGGGCACCGTGGCGGATCTGCGCCATTTTCCGCAGGATCTGAACGTCTACGCCGCCGAGGTCGGCTCGGACAAGCCTCTGCTCGACGCCGCGGAACAGGCCGCCCAGGACGCGCGCTTCAACCGGATTTTCTTCGGCCCCTGGGAGATGGGCAAAACCTCCATGCGCAAACGCGACGTGGCGGCCATCTTCCGCAAGGCGCGCGGCTTTAGATACGGCGATGCGCGCTGGAGCCAGGACGAATGGGACGCCATAAGCCGCAACGCCCGTCTGCGCGCCTTCCCTTCGCGCGCGCAGGCCGCCGTCATCGTGCGCAATACGGATCTGCGCGAAATGCCCACGCATGAAACCCGTTTTTCCGAACCCACGCCCGATCCCAGAGCCAACCCGTTTGATTATTTCCAGTATTCCCTGCTGCCGCCGGGCACGCCGGTGCTTGTCGCCCACACCAGCCTGGACGGGCGCTGGCATTTCGTGGAATGCCCGGTGGCCGGCGGCTGGGTAGATGCCGAGGATGTGGCCCTGGTGGACGAAAATTTCAAAAGCGTCTGGCGCAACAGCCGGTACGCGGCACTGCTGCGCGACAAGGTTATTTTGCCCGGAACCGGACGCAACGGCGGCGACAGCCGGGCCAATATCGGCACGGTCCTGCCTCTGGCGGGCGAAGATCCGGACGGCGGCCTGCGCGTGCTGACGCCCATCAAGGGAGCGGACGGCATGGCCCGCAGCGCCGAAATCACGTTGCGCGGGGGCGACGCCGCGCCCAAGCCGCTGCCGCTGACCCCCGGCAATGTGGCCAGGGTCGGCAATGTGATGATGGGCCAGCGCTACGGCTGGGGCGGCATGTTCGGCGA
Source organism: Desulfovibrio porci (assembly GCF_009696265.1). Lineage (NCBI taxonomy): Bacteria > Pseudomonadati > Thermodesulfobacteriota > Desulfovibrionia > Desulfovibrionales > Desulfovibrionaceae > Desulfovibrio > Desulfovibrio porci. Next base: position 141,482 of record NZ_VUMH01000006.1, on the reverse strand, counting down.
CCGGGACTGCTCCGCCCTGACCCGTGAGCTGTTCACGCCCTTCGGCCTCTGGCTGCCGCGCAACTCCGGCGCACAGGCGCGCGTCGGCGTGGTGCAGCCCCTGGAAGGCCTGAGCGCCAAGGAAAAGGAAGCCCTGATCCTGGCCGACGGCGTGCCCTTTTTGAGCCTGGTGGGCATGCGCGGGCACATCACCCTCTATGTGGGCAAATACAAGGGCAGGGCCGCCATTTTCCACAATGTCTGGGGCGTGCGCGTTATTGAAAACGGCGACGACGACGCGCGCTTCATCCTCGGCCGGGCCGTGGTCACCTCCATCACCCCCGGCGCGGAACTGAAAAACCTTTACCGGACCATGACCTTCGCCGACCGGCTGCGCACCCTGTCCACTCCGGCGGAAGCACGCCCGTGAACCGCATTGAACTGCTGATCACGACGGAAAACGCCGGGCAGCGCCTGGACCGGGCGTTGCGGGACGCCGCGCCGGACCTTTCGCGCGCGGCCCTGCAAAAAGCCGTTCTGGCCGGGCACTGTCTGGTGGACGGCCTGCCCGCGTCGCGGCCCGACGCCAAAACGCGTCCGGGCCAGCGCGTGGTCCTACAACTGCCGCGTGCGGAAAGCGCGCTCACCGCCGAGGAAGGGCATCTCGAACTGCTCTGGCGGGACGCCGACCTGGTGGTCTGCAACAAACCCGCCGGGCTCACCGTGCATCCCTGCCCTTCCTGTCCGGAGCATACGCTGGTGCAGCGCCTGCTGGGGCGCTTTCCGCAACTGGCGCAACTGGACGGTCTGCGCCCCGGCATTGTCCACCGCTTGGACAAGGACACCAGCGGCCTTTTGCTGGTGGCCCTGACCGAGCCCTCGCGCCTGGCCCTCAGCGCAGCTTTCGCCCGGCGCGAGGTGCGCAAGGAATATCTGGCCCTGGTCAGCGGCCTGCCGCCGGAGCGGGGGGAATGCCGCGAAGCGCTGGGCCGCCATCCCACGGCCAAGATCAAAATGGCCGTGCTGCCCGAGGCGCGCGGCGGCAAGCCCGCCCACACCGCCTGGACGCGGCTCTGGCATACGCCGGACAAGCGGGTTTCACTGCTGGCGGTGCGCATCCATACCGGGCGCACCCATCAGATTCGCGTACACCTGGCCCATCTGGGCCACCCCCTGTTGGGCGACAGGCTTTACGCGCCCGCGCCGGTGCGCGATCTGGCCCCGCGCCAGATGCTGCACGCCTGGCGTCTGGCCTTTACCCATCCGGGCAGCGGCGAGGAAATGCGCTTTGCCTGCCCGCCCCCCGAGGATATGCCGCTGGCGGCCCTGGCGGCCTGCCGCCGCATGCGGCGGCTTGTGATCACCGGCAATCCGGGCAGCGGCAAATCCGCGCTCACCGGACGGCTGGCGGTCCAGGGCCTGCCGACGGTCAGCGCCGATGCCCTGGTGGCCGACCTGTACGCGCCGGGCGGGGAGGCCGCCGCCTGGCTGGAGCGGCGTTGCGGCGGGAAAGTCTTGGCAAAGGACGGCGGCGTGGACAAGACGGTCCTGTTGGCGGCCATGCGCGCGGACCCGCTTTTGCGCCGCGACGTGGAAGAGACGGTCCACGCCCTGGTGCGCATAGCCATCGAAAACTTCTGGCGCGAACAGGAAGCCGCGGGCGCGCCTCTGGCCGTGGCCGAAGTGCCGCTGTATTTTGAATGCGGCTGGCAAAACATTTTCAGCCCGAAACCGCTGAGCGTGGGCGTGCATTGCCCTCTCCCGCGACGCCTGCGGCGGATCATGGACAGCAGGGGCTGGAGCGAGGAAAAAGCCGCCGCCCTGGAGGCCTGGCAATGGCCGGAAGCCCGCAAGGAAGCGGCCTGCGATCTGCTGGTGGACAACAGCGGCCCGCCGGAAGCCCTGGAAAACGCGGCCCGCGCGCTGTCGGCCGAGCTGGAGCGCATCGGCCGGGATGAGGAAGCGGCGCAGCGGCGGCGACTGGAAGAACTCTGGCGTTGAAAACCCCATTCTCTCAGAGGGTTAGGCAAACGGCAAGTCGCTTGACACGACTCCATGCATCCTACTATACTTCATATCCCGATACTAGGAATCGCACGTAACATCTTGTGGTGAATGTATGCCGACCAACCCGCAGTCCCCGGAGGAGCGTTTTTCCAATCCGCTGGCCTTGGCTTTGGAAATATCCAGCTCCGCTCTTCTGAATGACCGCAAAGATCCCTTTCTCCGGACTGCCTTGGCCAGTATCGGCCAATCTTTACACTGCGGCCAGGTCTGCCTTTTTGAGTATGAGGCCGAGACCTGGCGGGAACCGATGAGCTGGTTCAATCCCCTGCTTGGAAAAGCCGACGACGATTTCCCCCTGATTGACAAAAACGCGCTGGCGCCGGTTCTCGAGTTGCTGGCCCGCCGCAAAAATTTCTGCGTTACGGATGTCGGCCTGTTCGACGGCCCGCAACGGGATCTGTTGCTGCGACTCCGGATCAAATCCATTTTCTGCATACCCATCCTGCATGACGGCCGCCTGTTCGGCTGCGTCTGCCTTGTGCACCGCATCACGCCGCGCCAGTGGACCCCGGAGGACGCGGGCATCTGCCATTTGCTGGGCAACATGCTGGCCATCACCCTGAGCCATTTCCGGCTCTTCGAGCGTTTGCGGCGCAAACACGACCAGCTGCGCGACATTCTCGACGCCTTCGTGGACCCGGTCTATATCATAGACATGGACACCTATGAGCTGCTCTTCCTGAACAAAAGTGTGGCGGCCAGCTTTCCCGAACCTCCCGGCCCGCTGGGAAACGTCTGCTACAAGCGCCTGCAGGGACGCGACCGCCCCTGCCCGTTCTGCACCAACGCCATCATCGCCGCAAGGGATGAGCCCTATCAGTGGACGTACGAAAATGAGCTTACCAAGCGGACCTACACGGTGGTGGACAAAATCATCCACTGGGATACCGGCCGCCCCGTGCGCCTGTCCATAGCCACCGACGTCACCGATCTGCTGCAAAGCCAGCACGAAAAGCAGGCCGCGCTGATCGCCTCCCAGGCAAAAAGCGAATTCCTGGCGCATATGAGCCACGAAATCCGCACCCCCATGAACGGCATCATCGGCCTCACCCATCTGGCCCTGCAAAGCGATCCCGCGCCGGAACAGAAAGAATACCTGCACAAAATCCGCTCGTCGGCCACCAATCTGCTGGCTATCATCAACGACATCCTGGATCTTTCCAAGATCGAAGCCAACAAGATGATTCTGGAAAACGTCAATTACAGTATGGAAGAAGTCCTGGATTTCGTCCATACGTCCATCCGTTTTCCATTGGAGCAGAAGGGCCTGGAATATTTCTGCGAAGTGGCCGACGATGTTCCCGGCGAGCTCTGGGGCGACGGTTTGCGTCTCAAGCAGGTGCTGCTCAATCTTCTGAGCAACGCGGTCAAATTCACTCCCAAGGGCAGCATCCGGCTGAGCATCCGGCGTGAAAACCGCGACGGAGAAGATATGCTGCACTTCATGGTTTCGGATACGGGCCTGGGCATCAGCCGGGAATACCAGAAGCATCTCTTTGAGCCCTACAGTCAGGCCAATTCCAGCATTACCCGCCGTTTTGGCGGCACGGGCCTGGGGCTGACCATCTGCAAGCGCATCGCGGGCCTGATGCACGGCAGCTTATGGTGCGAAAGCGATCTGAACAAGGGCAGCACCTTTCACCTGAGCATTCCCTGCATTCTTTCCCACACGGCGGCCGACGACAGCGCCTCCCCCGCCGCCTCGCTGCCGCTGCCCGGCGAAGCCAAGATACTTCTGGTGGAAGACAATGAAATCAACCAGGAGATCGCCCGCGCCATGCTGCACCAGCTGGGCCTCAGCTGCGACCTGGCCCGGAACGGCAAAGAAGCCGTCAGCATGGTCCTGGCAAAGGACTATGACCTTCTGCTCATGGACGTGCACATGCCGACCATGGACGGGCTCACAGCCACCCGCCTGATCCGCCGCCAACTGGCCGCCGACGAAAAGTGCGGCACACTGCCCATCGTGGCCATGACCGCCGGTACGCTGCCCGACAATATTGACGAAATCCTGGCCGCAGGTATGGACGACCATATCCCCAAGCCCTTTGACGCAGCCGTGCTGCGCAACAAACTTGCCTACTGGCTCAATCACCGCTGACCCCGCCGCCTCCATGCCGTCCGCCGTCAAAATACCCAAAACCAATGCCGCCCGCCTCCTGGAAGGCCTGCACATCCCGTTCAGCCTGCACCGCGCCGACGTGGACGAAGATGATCTTTCCGCCGTGAGCATGGCCCGCAAACTGGGGGCCGAGCCGGAACGCGTGTTCAAAACCCTGGTGGCCAGAGGCGACAAGAGCGGCGTGCTGATGGCCTGCATTCCGGCGGCGGCGGAACTGGACCTCAAGGCACTGGCCGCGGCTTCAGGCAACAAGCATGCGGAAATGGTGCCGCTTAAGGAGGTCCGCCCGCTCACGGGTTATATCCGGGGCGGCTGTTCTCCGCTTGCGGGCAAAAAGGTCTATCCCGTCTTCATTGACCAAAGCGCCGCGGCGCACGACCACATCTATGTGAGCGCCGGACTGCGCGGCGTGCAGTTGCAACTCCGGCCCGGCGACCTGCTGCGCGCCGCGCACGGCACGTATGCGCCCCTGATCCGTTCCGCGGACTGAAAGCGGTTTCACCGCAAGCGCAACCAAAAGAGTCCTGACGGCCGTAATACCGTCAGGACTCTTTTGGCCAAACTCAGGTTCCGCGAAGTCGCAGCGTCCTGCGGGCTGTTTTCAAATTGAGGATTTGACGTTCCGGCAGGGCAAACGGCAGCCGGAAGTCAAACGAGCCCGTTTACCTCCCTTCCTTCAGGGAGCGGATGATGCTCTGCAACTGACCGGCAAGCCGCTTCAGCTCCTGCATGCCTTCGTCCGCCGCTGTCATGGCCTGGGCCACGTCCTTGGCGATATGGCTCACGGCTTCGGTATTTTTGTTCACCTCTTCGGAGCTGGCCGACTGCTCTTCGCTGGCCGCGGCGATGGCGCGCACCTGGTCCGCCGTGTCCATGACCATATGCTCAATGCTTTCCAGCGCCTCCCCGGCCTTTCCGGCCAGTTCGCGGGAAATGCCCACCTGCTCCGCCGACTGGCGGATAAAAGCCCCGTTGGCCTGCGCGCCTTCCTGAATATTATTGATGGCGGTTCCCACGCTCTTGGTGGCCTGCATGGTCTTTTCCGCCAGCTTGCGGACCTCGTCGGCCACCACCGCGAAGCCGCGCCCGGCTTCACCGGCCCGCGCGGCCTCAATGGCCGCGTTGAGCGCCAGCAGATTGGTCTGATCCGCGATGTCTGTGATGATGTTCATCACCTGGCCGATGTCGGTGGCCTGCTGGAGCAACTGCTCCATGCTTTCGTTGATTTTCTCGGTAAAACTGGCCACCTGATTGATGCTCTGCACCACGTCCTGCACTTTTTCCCTGCCGGCCATGGATTCCTGGCGGGCGTTCTCCGCGATGCCCGACGCCTCGGAAGCGTTGCGCGCGACCTCGGCCACAGCGCCGTTCATCTGGTCCATGGCGTCCGCGGTTTCCATGGTGCGCGCCAGTTGGGTGTCCACGGCTCCGGCAATGGAACTGGTCTGCTCGCTCAGGCGCGACGAGGTGGAATCCAGCGCGTCCACCACGCCAGCCAGCTGTTCGGCGGTCTGCAGCACGCCCTCACGCCGGGCGTTTTCCGCCGCCTTGCGCGCCTGCTCGGCTTCCGCCAGGGCGGCCTCGCCCTGTTTCAGCGCCTCCTCGGCCTGAGCCGTCTTGCTCTGCGCCGTGCCGATCAGATCACGCAACTGCTCCACCATGCGCAGCATGTCGGCATGCAGGCTTTTCAATTCCCCGCTGAATCGGGCATCGCGCGGAATCGCGTCAAAATCCCCGTCGGCCACGCCCCGCGCCGCCGCGCCCAGCTTGCGCAACGGCGAAACGATGCTGCGCGAGATCAGCAGTCCCAGCAGGGCCACCGCCGCCGCCAGCCCCAGGCCGGTGAAGACCATGCTCCAGACGGCCTCCATGGCGTTGCTCAGCAGTTCGGCGCGGTCCACCAGGGCGATGAGATGCCAGCCGCCCCGCGTCACCTGGCTCACGGCCACGTAGGTCGCGCCGCCATAGCTCACTTCGCTGCTGCCCGTGCCCTGCGCAAAGGCCGCCGCGAGGCCGGGCTCGTCAATCGCCCGGATATTTTTCAGCACGCGGTCGGGCCGGGTGGGATTGTACAGAATCAGGCCTGTATCCTCGGTAAGCAGCAGGCGCGCGGTATTGCCCAGTTTCAGGGTATCAAGAAAGGTGGTCAGGGCCTGGAGGTTGATGTCGATGCCCACCACACCCAGAAGCCTGCCGTCCCGGCGCACGCTCTTGGCCACTGTGGTGACCAGGTTGCCGTTGTCGGACTGGTAAAATTCGGTCAGGGCCACGGCGTCGGTTTTCAGGGCCGCTTCGTACCAGGGACGCTTGCGCGGATCAAAGCCCGCCCCCAGCGTATCGTCCGGCGCCTGCACAAAGCCGCCGTCCCTGGTGCCGAAGTAGATCAGCTCAAACTGCGGGTAAACCTTGATGAAGGTGCTGAATTCGTCGAACAGCGTGCGCTCCGGGCCGCTGAGTTCCTTTCCAAGCGGTTTGACGGGCTCCGTGCCGGACGCATAAGAGGTTACCCGCCCGTCGGCCGCCGCCACGGACGGCAGTTGAGCGATGATATCCACAATGCCCTTGGAATTGTCGATCATCTGAGTCAGATATTGCCCGGCCAGACGCAGACGCCCGCCGGCGCTGGCGCTGAAATCTTCCACCGCAGCCTTCCGGCTTTGCCAGAAGGCCAACAGGGCGCAACCGACAACAGCCACGCAGACGGAAAAGATAATGGATATCAGAATTTTGTTACGAATTGTCATATATCACCTGCTATTATCAATAACTCCAAATGGCTTATCGGCATATAGTCATTTTTTCAAAAGGGCAAGAAGAGAAAAAGGCTTTTTCCTGCATGGGCACAAAAAAGAGACCCCCCGGCCTAGCCGGGGGTTCTTCATATGCGCCTGCAAGGCTTTCTTACCAGCCGCGCCCTTCCAGGCGCATGTGCGATCTGACATTCGCATTTCTGCTACTTGCGGCCCGTAAACGGGCTTCCTGGGTAGGGAAGGCTCAGTTGCGCACCAAGTTTGTCCTGTTCCAACTGATGCTTTATGTAATCCTGTATTTTCGCTTTGTTTTTACCTACCGTATCCACGTAAAAACCACGGCACCAAAATTCGCGACTGCGATATTTGAACTTGAGATCACCAAATTGCTCGTAGATCATCAAACTGCTCTTGCCCTTCAAATACCCCATAAAACTCGACACACTCATTTTGGGTGGGATTTCAAGCAGCATGTGAATGTGGTCCGGGCAACATTCAGCTTCCACAATGTTCACATCCTTCCACTCACACAATTTACGCAGTATTTCTCCGATGGCTCTTTTCTTCTCTCCGTAAAACACCTGCCGGCGATATTTGGGCGCAAATACCACGTGATATTTGCAGTTCCACCGTGTGTGGGCTAGACTTTTGACGTCACCCATGTGACCTCCTTTTGATTTGTTGACTCGCAGTTGCCAGACCGCGAGACCTTTTAACAAATCAAAAGGAGTTTTGCTGTCATACTCATAGCTTTAAGCTTTTGGGAACCCCCCGCCTAGCGGGGGGTTTTCTTCATACAAAAAAACTTCCGGCCCCAAGGGACCGGAAGTCATCAGTCATATCCAGGCGGGAATAAAGCCTTATGTCTCGTCGCTCAGGCGGCGGAAACTCTTTTTGGCGGCTCCGCAAACCGGGCAGCGCCAGTCATCGGGAAGATCCTCAAACCTGGTGCCGGCGGGAATCTTATGCCGCTTGTCGCCCCGGTCGGGATCATACATATAACCGCAATTGACCATCTGGCAACGCCAGATATCCTTTGGATCAGCCATATGAACCTCAGTGTCAGGCGTCGGCGCCGGTACCGGTTACAAAGCCCTTGGACGGCCCCGTATCGGAAGGCGTGCCGGCGATCTTCGCCAGATAGGTGTCTCCCAGGGTCTTAATGTGCCCGGCGGTGTTTTCATAGTAGTTCAGGTGGGCCTGCTCTTCGTCGATGATCCGCTCGAACAGGCGGGCGGTGACGTTGTCGCCTTCTTCCTCACAGACCTTGATGAACTGGTTGTAGCACTCGATGGTATTGTCTTCGAGGTCCACATCGCCTTCATAGATGGCGGGCACGGTCTGGCCGGTTTTCACACTGCCGTCTTTCTGGGCCGTGGGTTCGCCGCCCAGTTGCTTGATTCGCTCGGCGAAATTCTCGGCGTGGCGCATTTCGTCAATGGCGATCAGCTTCATATTGGCGGCCAGCTCGCCGTAATCCTGGTCATCCAGGCTGTAATGCTGGTTCATATACTGATGGATGGCGAACAGCTCCATGCTGCGGGCCTTGTTAAGCACTTCAATGACTTTCTCTTTGCGGGATTTTTTATTGGCTGCCATGATATTTACTCCTTGGCGGGTTGAATATGCAAAATCTATATGCTGAATCTGTTTACACAAAATACAAGCCGCCGCCAAGCCCCCGGAAAAAAATTTTCCCGGCAGGAAAAACGCGGCTCGTTCCGAAAACGGCTACTGCACTTCGTTCTGGCGGCCCGCGCACTCATCGCAGATGCCGTCAAATTCGATGCGCGATCCCACGATGGAGGAAAAGCCCTCCACTTCGATGCCCTCCACAGGGGGAGTGGCCAGGGGCTGCATCACGTCGCCGATGCGCCCGCAACGCAGGCAGCGCACATGCTGATGCCAGGAAATATCCCCGTCAAAGCGTTTGGTGGAACCGGCCGCTTCCAGGCGGCGAATCTCGCCGCTGTCAGCCAGGAAGTCAAGATTACGGTAAACGGTACCCAAACTGATGCGCGGCAGGCGTTCCCGTACAATACTGTAGAGCTCATCGGCCGTGGGGTGGCTCTTCGTTTTGCGTAATTCTTCTAAAATCACGGCACGTTGCCGTGTCATTCTTGTCTGGATTTGAGCCATAACAGCCTCCATAATTTAGTAAAAATTACTGTTATCGGAGAGGGCTGTCAAGCCCCGGTTACCATGTTCTACAAATTGATTCCGCGGTGCGGCGGAGCAGACCCGTTCAGGGCCGCTCCACCAGAAGTACGGCCAGATCCATGACATTGGTACGGGTGGGTCCGGTCACCAGCAGATCGCCGCTCAGCGCCAGCGCCGCGTTGCTGTCGTTCTCGGCCAGCAGGGCGCGGGCGGCCTCCCGCCCTCCCATCCTGGCCACGCTGTCGCTGAAGGCAAAGCCGCCCGCCGCGTCCGTGGGGCCGTCCGTGCCGTCCGTCCCCGCGAAAAGAGCGCAAACGCGCGGCTGATCCTCCAGTTCCAGAGCTGCGGCCAGAGCCATTTCCTGGTTGCGGCCTCCCCTGCCCCTGCCCCGGATGGTCACTGTGGTTTCCCCGCCGGCCAGCAGGCAGAGGCCCTTGCCGTCCGGCCCCAGGCTCCCGGCGCGGCGGAGGGCCTCACCCGTCAATTCCACGGCTTTTTGCCGGGCCTCCCCCGTCATCTGGTCAGTCAGCACGCAGGGAATATAGCCGCAGGCTTCAGCGGCGACCGCGGCGGCATCCAGGGCCTGACGGTTGGTGGCCGCCAGAATGTTCTGCACTCGGCCGAAAAGCGGATCGCCCGGCTTGGGGGTTTCCGGCACGCGCCCGGCCAGACCGGCCCGCAGATATTCCCGCACGACCGCAGGCAGCTTGTCCTCAAGACCGAAACGGCCGAGTATTTCACGGCAGTCGGCAAAGCTGGAGGCGTCCGGCGCGGTGGGGCCGGACGCGATGACATCCAGGGGATCGCCGACCACGTCGGACACGATGACGCTGAGCACGGAGGCTCCACCGGCGGCGCGGGCCAACTGCCCGCCGCTGAAGGCCGACAGATGCTTGCGCACGGCGTTGATCTCATGAATGGCCGCCCCGCAGTCCAGCAGAAGCTGCGTGGTCCGCTGAAGGTCCGCAAGGCTCAGGCCCGGAGCGGGGGCCGGCGTCAGGGCGCTAGCCCCGCCCGTGAGCAGACAGATCAGCAAATCCTGTTCCGTGCAGGTCCGGGCCATGTCCAGCATGTGTTGGGTGGCCCGCACGCCGGACGCGTCCGGCACGGGATGCCCGGCCTCGGCCTGCCGGATGCGCTTCAGGGGCAGGCCATGGTCGTACTTGACTACAATGAAGCCCTCATCAATGCGCTGACCCAGCATGTCCTCCAGGGCCAACGCCATGGGCGCGACTCCCTTGCCCGCACCCAGCACCCGCACCCGGCGGCCCGCCAGATCCCGGCGGCGGCCGTCGGCCACAAGCCCGGCCCGGCCCGGCCCATCAAGGCGCAAATGGCGTAAAAGCGCGCCATCCGGGGCTACCGCCTCCAGGGCCGCGCCCAAAATACGCTGCAGTATTGTACGCTGTCGCTCCATATATGTCCCGACCGGACAAAATCAAGATACACAATTTTTACGCTTACATGTAAAAATTGAACCACCTCATCGTGATATGACTGAAGGTCGTAAATTAAGAGAAATTCTCACAAGCGTCAAGACGGCTCGGACGGAACCGGATTTCCGCCGAGGCCGCGGTTGGCGGCGCTTTTGCGTTGGCGCCATTTCAAAAGCGGCGCGCGTCAGAGAGAATCTCCGGGCGGTCAGCGCCCGAACGTGCATTTGGGGAAATCACAGCTCTTACATTCCAGGCAGAGGCCGCCGTGCCCCAGCGAGGCAAGGTCGGCCCGGCTCATGGCGATATTGACGAGCAGGCGCGGCAGCATCAGATCCAGAGCCGTGGTTTTGTAGAACAGCGCGCAGGCGGGAACGCCCAGCACCTGAGCGCCGCCGAGGCGGCCCAGCAGGGTCATGGCGCCGGGCAACACGGGCAGGCCGAAGAGCATATCCGTCAGACCGGCGTCCAGCAGTGCCTTTCGGGTCACGTCATCAGGGTCCACGGACAATCCGGCGGTGGTGACGATCAGATCCGCGCCCAGATCCAGCAACTGCGCGAGGGCCGCGCCGATGGCCGGGGCGTCATCCGGCGCCACGCGCTCGCCCACCACGGTGCAGCCCAGATTTTCGGCCTTCTGGCGGATAATGGGGGCGAAACGGTCCTGAATCAGGCCCTGGAACACCTCCGTGCCCGTGACCAGCGTGCCGACCCTGGCCTTGCGCATGGGTCGCACCCGGAATAACGGGCCGTCATCCAGCAGATTCATGGCCTTGAGGAAAACCGGACGCGGCAGGAACAGAGGAATGGCCCGGCTGCCCGCCAGGCGCGCGCCTTTGCGGACCACGCTCATGCTGTGGCGCGTGGCGCACATCACATCGGGCAGCAGGTTGAAGGCCGTAAGGCGCTCCCGGTCCACCTCGAAAAGCCCGTCGAGATCGGCGCAAAAATTGATCTTGCCCTCGCGCGGCTCGCCCTGCGGCACGACGCCCTCGCCAGGCATGAGCCCGGCAAAGGCCCTGGCCGCCGCGTCCTCATGCACAAAGTCCGGATTGTCCCCGGCGGCCTCCTCGGTATAGACCCGAAAGCGCCCCATCTGCTGCAAACGACAGATATCGCCCGCATCGAGGTTTTGCCCGGCTGTGAAAGCCGCGCCCTTGGACTGCTGCGGCACGATCCTGGTCATGTCGTGCAGAGCGTGCTGCCCCACAGCCTGCTCCACGGGCACCGCCGTCAATTGCGGCTCGTGAAAGGCCAGGCCGGGTCCCTGTTCATAAGGGCTGTCGCCCTGGCAGGAGCGGCAGATCCTGCCGAAAGCCGCCGGATACCATTCCCCGCAGAGGGGACAGCGCGCGATGGCCCCCTTGCCTTTGCGCCGCAGCAGTTCGGGCCTGATCCTGATATGGCTCAGGCTGAGCATGTCCATGGCCGCTTCGGCCATTTCCGCGCGCAACAGTTCCGGTTCCTGCTCGGATTTGGGTTTTTCCTTGAGCAGCCAGATACGGGTATGCGGCCAGCAGTCCAGCTTGTCCACGTCCAGGCGCACCCGCACGCCTTCGCCCGTATACTTGTCATACAGCGAAAGCGCGTAGATGCCGAAATTGAAAATACGCAGCCAGCCGTTGCCCACGGTGCAGGGCGTGAGCATCTGCACGGCGTCGGGCAGGCATTGCACGGTTTCGGAAACGGCATCGAAAAGAATGCCTTCCGGCAGGGCGCGGCGGGCCTTCTCCACCATATAGCCGCCGATGATCACGCCGGGAGCCGCGTGTCCGTGGAACTTGAGCACTTCCGCCATAAACTCCGCATGCGACCACTGCCCGATACCCATACCGCGTTCCTTTTTATAAGAGGTCGACCGGCGGCACACGCGCCGGTTGAAAAGAAAAGCTATGATCCGATCCCGCCGCCTCCCGGCTTGTGCCGTACAGCGGCGCGCCATTGCCAGCGCAACGCGCCGCCGCGCCCGGCGCAGGCCTTAAGGCAATCGCCGCACATTGTGCAATCCCGCCGGGACGGGCCGTCAAGCTGGCGCGGATTGAGAGCCAGCGAACAGGCCGCGCGGCAGGGTTTTTCCTCCTTGCAGGTGCAGTCTATCGCCCTCCAGCGCACGCGCAGGCCCGGCAACCGGGCGGGCAGACAGCGCGCGGCCAGCCCCAGCAGCACGGACTGAGGACAGATATACCGGCACCAGAAGCGTTTGCCGCTGAAGGCCTCCACCGCCAGCAACGCTCCCGGCAGAGCGAGGATCCCAAACAGCAGAATCGGCAGGGCCGCCGCAGTCGCGCGGCCCGCTTCCTGCCAGACGACCAAAGGAGCCAGTGAAAGCTCGCCGGGCATGGATATCTGGCTCAGCAGGGGAAAGCCCAGAGCAACCGCGCCCGCAAGGCCCAGCAGCACGATGCCGGCCTTGAGCAGAAAAGCCCTGTCCCGCCATACAGGGCCGCTTTCCGCCCTTGTACCGGCCGCGCGTCGCCGTAGGCCGTAAATCAACTCTGAAAACAGGCCGTAGGGGCATATCCAGCTACAGAACACCCGGCCCAGCGACAACGCCAGCGCCAGCGACAGCGCGGCCCCCGCCAAAAGGCGGCCCGCGGGCGCGAAACCTCCGGCGGCTACCTGCAGGACGGCCACGGGATCGGCGAAAGGCACGCCCTTGAGGTCCAGGGCGAACAGGCTGCCGCTGATCCACTGAACGCCCAGGGCGTTAAGCCAGGGTAACAGGCAGAATACTAACCCGGTCAGGACCTGGACGCAACGCCGCAAAGACACATACAGGCTAAAAACGGGCATCATGCGCCGTCTCCGGGAGCTTTGAGCGTCGGCGCCGCCGTGGGCGGCGTCCAACACACGGGCGCGGGCAACACTTCCACGGCCTGAACCGGGCAGACATATTCGCAAACGCCGCAGCCCACGCAGGCCGTGGTGACCGCCGGGGTGACGCCCCCGGAGAGGACCACCGCGCTGCCGCGCAGGGGGCAGCGGTCATAGCAGGTCATGCAGATGGTGCCGTCCGTGTAATTGTGGCAGCGGTCTTTGAGAATATAGGCCCGCCCCATGCCCGCGCGGCGCATGTCCGTCACCGACGGGTCCAGCGCGCCCGAGGGGCAGACCGGCGGGCATTTCATGCACAATCGGCACGGTTCCCTGCGCGGATTCACACGCGGCGTGCGCCGCTGGCGCCCGAAGCCGCCCATCAGCTCCAGGCTCTGATGCGGGCAGACCTCCACGCACCGGCCGCAACGCACGCACAAACGTGTAAAATCCTCTTCCGATGCCGCGCCCGGAGGGCGCAACGGCGGCTGGAACAGGCTCACAAAGCCCCCCTCCCCGGCGCGCCGCCGCAACGGCGGGGCCTGTGCCCGCCATCCGGCGGACAGTCCATATGGCCCCGGCCGTCCAGGTCTTCCTCATAATTGACGTAAGCCACATCCAGTTGCAGCACGTGATCCAGGCCGTTCAGAGCTTCCAGGTCCTCCTGCAGACGCCGGGACGGGCTTTCCAGCACCGCCGCCAGCTTGCAGCCGTCTTCCAGAGCCCGCACGTCCACGATGCCGTGAAAGGCCCGCAGGGCCTCGCGCGTTTCCGGCAGGCGTCCTTCCGTCACACTGAGCACAATACCCGCGATAGCCATGGCAGCCTCCTCAGGCTTTCCGGATGCGCGCCGCGCAGATCTTGTACTCCGGCTCGCGCGAAGCCGGGTCCGTGGCGTCCAGGAAAAATTTGTTGACCAGCTTCTTGGGATCAAAAAAAGGCACGGCGATCAGGCCCGGACGGCAGACATCGCTGACCCTGGCCGGAAGCTCCATGGACGCGCGCCGGGTTTCCACCACCACCGTGTCGTCCTGCCTGATGCCGGCCGCGGCCGCGTCCTCGGCGTTGATTTCCACATAGGCCGCCGGGTTGGCCTTTTGCAGTTCCGGCACCTTGCCGGTCATGGTGGCGGTGTGCCAGTGATCAATGACCCGCATGGAGGTCAGGTAAAGCGGATATTCCGCATCCGGTTCTTCCGCCGCGCCCTTGTAGGGCCGCATCCAGATCACGGCCTTGCCGTCGGGCTTGCCGTAAAAGAAGAAACGGTCGGGATGATCCGCGGGCACGTTGGGATCCTGCCCGCGCACGTAGCGCAGGCTTGTGCCCGGATGGTCCTCGCCGGGGCAGGGCCAGATCAGGCCCGACTCCTTGCGCAGCCGGTCACGGGTCATACCCCAGAAGTCATAGGTGGTGCCCTTGGACACCATGCGCCATTCGTTCCAGACGTCCTCGGCGTTCCTGAAGTTCACCAGCTTGGGGTCCACGCCCGCGCGCTTGGCGAATTCCACCAGGGTGTTGACCGTGGGGCGGCACTGGGCCGGCGGTTCCACGGCCTTTTCGGTCAGGGCGTAGCGCCGCTCGCCGCAGCCGTAGACGCCGTCGCGCTCGCACCAGAAGGCCGGGGCCAGCACCAGGTCGGCGTATTGCAGGGTTACGGCGTCCGGAAAAGCCTCAATGCAGACGATAAAGGATTCCGGATTGGACATGGCCTTGTGGAATTTGTTCAGGTTCGGCAGGGTCTGCGCCGGGTTGGTTTCGCAGATCAGCATGCATTTCACGTCGCCCTTGCCCAAGGCTTCGAACAGGGCCACCGTGTGGTAGCCGGGCTTGGGCGCGATGCGGCCTTCCGGCAGACCCCAGAGCTTTTCCATCTCGGCCCGGTGCTTGGGATTGGCCACCATGCGCCCGGCGGGCAGCAGATGGGAAAGCGCGCCGCCGTCGCGCACGCCGCCGCAGGCGTTGGGCTGGCCCGTGAGCGAGAAGGGCGTGGCCCCCGGACGGCAGATCTGGCCGGTGAGCAGATGGAGGTTGTGAATCAGGTTGTTGGCCGCCACACCCTGCACCCGCTGGTTGATGCCCATGCACCAGAGGCTCATGGTCGCCGGGGATTCGGCAAAGGCGCGGGCCGCCGCATAGATCTGCTCCACCGGGATGCGGCAGATCTCCGCCGCCTTTTCCGGCCGGAAATCCTCCAGAAAGGCCTTGTAGCCTTCAAAATCCGAAGGCTTGCCGTCCAGTCCCATAAAGTTGACGTAACGCTGCCAGAAACGGGGATTGTCCAGCTCTTCATTGATGATGACCCAGGCCATGCTGTGCATGAGGGCCAGGTCCGTGCCGGGACGGAAGGCGATATGCAGATCCGCGATGCGCGAGGTGTTGGTGCGGCGCGGGTCGGCCACGATGATTTTGACCCCCGGCTCCATCTGCTTGCGGCGGGCGATGCGCCGGAAAAGCACGGGATGGGCCTCGGAGGTGTTGGAGCCGATGATGAAAAAACAGGTGGCGTGGTCAATGTCGGCATAGGTGCCCATGGGCTCGTCCTTGCCGAAACTGGTCAGGTAGCCGCCCACGGCAGAGGCCATGCACAGGCGGGGGTTGCCGTCCACGTTGTTGGTGCCGAAGCCGCCCTTGAAAATCTTGTTGGCCACGTAGGTTTCTTCGGTCAGGCACTGGCCCGAACCGTACCAGGCCACGGAGTCCGGCCCGTAGGCGTCGATGCTGGCGCGGAACTTTCGGGCCATCAGGTCCAGGGCTTCGTCCCAGCTCACAGGTTCCAGCTCGCCGCCCTTGCGGCGGCGCAGCATGGGCTGGGTCACGCGCTCCCTGGAATTGAGCACCGGAATGAGCATGGAGCCCTTGAGGCAGAGCAGCCCGGCGTTGTGGTTGTTGGGATCGCCCTGAATGGCCACGGCCTTGCCGTTTTTGACGCCGACCATGACGCCGCAGCCCGTGCCGCAATAGCGGCAGACGCCCTTGACCCATTTGTCCGGCCGGTTGTCGTCCGCGGCCTGGGCCAGGGTGGCGAACCCTGTGCCCGAAGCCGCGGCCACGGCGGCGGACATGGCAAAACAGCGTAAAAATTCGCGACGGGAAGCATTCATATGTTCAACCTCGTTGTTGCCGGAATGTCTGGTATGCCGATCCGTAGTACGGTCCGCTTGTTTTACAACTCCGTCTTGGCGCTGGGCTGGCGGTACTGATAGGCGCCGCCGTGCATGGCGCTCTGGTGGTATGGATGACAGCTGCTGCAATCGTTGCGCTTGCCGAACTTGGCCTCCATGCGGCTGATGGACAGGGAGTGGCAGCGCGCGCAAACTTCCACGCCCGGCGTGCGGGTGAAAGGCAGCGAGCCCTTGCCGTCTGGCATGCCGTGGCAGGTCTGGCAGCGCACCAGGGTGACGCCGTGCTTGCTCTCATACCATTCCTGCGCCACGCGCGGCGTGGCTTTGACGTGGCAGGCATAACAGTCTCCCGCCATCTGCGGCGAGTCCAGGTGCTTGGCCGCCTCGCAGCGCACGGCCGGAAAGGCCCAGGCCATGTACAGAAAATAGCCGCCCACCAGCACAATCACCGCGAGCAGGGAAAAGAGCAGTATTTTGCAGTACTTCATGAACGGCTCTCCTTGAGTTTCTGTGCGAACTTCCGGTTATGGGGAATGCGCTCGTCAAAAACGGGCAGATGGGCGAGATTTTGATGGCAGCCCACGCAACCGCTGCGCGCCTGGCCGTTCTTGCCTTCGTAATTGTCGTGAGCCAGCTTGCCTTCCTTGGAAACGGGACCGTCGTTTTTGGCGTTTTTGCTCAGGTCCTGATGGCAGGCGCGGCAGTTGGCGTCGTCGGTGAAGCGGCGGGCCACGGGCTGCATGGCGGCCCGGTCCAGGTCCGTCCCGCCGTCAATGTTGTGCATCCAGAGGTCCTTCAGACCCAGCCAGGCCTTGGCCCCCAGCATGCGCGCCAGATTGCCCGAGGGGATGTGGCATTGGGAACAGGAAATCTCTTTGCCCTGGGCATCCTTGGCATGGGACGAGAGCTTGAGCTCATCCTGGTAAACGCGCATTTCATGACATGACAGACAGAATTCCGTGCCGGAAGTGTAGGACACCCCCGCACCCGCCAAGACGACGCACGCCACAAGGATTATGCCGCCCATAATCCAGACGCGTTTTCGAGGATACGGCATGGGCTTTTCTCCTGGCTGATGGTACGGCCGCCCGCGCGGCCGGGAACAGAAAAAAGCGCTCTCCCAACCCGGTAACGCCGCATATGCCGCTGTCGGCGCTTTCGGCCAAAAGCGTTCACCAAGTCTGCGGCGCCTCTGCCGTCCGCCTCCCCCATGGAGACGCGCGGCCGGGGTTGAAAGTTTTTTCCAATGAAACGGGATTGCTGGAACAAATTAAGCAATTGGCATGCCAGCAACACGCTTTTAAAAATAATTGTGATTTCAAGGGATAAGAGAAAAAGAGCACAAGCTGAACGGATGCGCTTTTCAGAAAAAAATGACAATTGTCATGCAAACATGACAAAGCGGGAGAAAAAGCGGACCGCCTCATGGAAAAGGCTCCGCGCGTTTTTATGCGCTGAAAACAGCGAAACATGAAAAAACGCCGTGCGGGCACGGCGTTTCAGCGTCGCGGCGAATGCCGCGAAAAGGCATCCGCCCGGAAGCTTGGATTGAAACCGCCCCCTACTCCTCCAGGTCCGGATGATAGATGACGAAGCGGTCGCGGCCTCGCCGCTTGGCCTCGTAGAGCGCCAGGTCGGCTTTTCTGTAGAGTTCGTCAAAATTCGCGCCGTCCAGGGGAAAACGGGCAAGCCCCAGGCTGCCGGTAATGCTCAGACCGCCGCCGTAATCCTTGGCCGTGGCGCCGCGCAGCGCTTCCAGGCGTTTTTCCAGTTCCCGGCCTGCGGGGATATGCGGCAGAAAAACCACAAATTCGTCGCCGCCGAGACGACCGCAGAGATCGTGCCGCCGCAGCACGTCACGCAGGGAGTCCGCCACGCTCTTGAGCACCTCGTCGCCGAACTGGTGGCCCCGGCTGTCGTTCAGCAGTTTGAAGTTGTCCAGATCCAGCATGATCAGGGCGTGCTCCATGCCGGACGCGCTCCGGCGCAGCATTTCCGTGACCCGCTCGACCACGGTGGCGCGGTTCAGCAGGCCGGTCAAGGCGTCCAGCTCCAGAAGGCAGCGCAACTCAAGATCTTTTTTCTTCTGAGCGTCAATATCCTTAATCAGGATGAAGGCCTTGACGTCATTGGTCAGAGGGTCAGGGACGAGCTGGATGCCGGCTGACGCCCAGTAAAGGCTGCCGTCAGCGTTGAAGCGCCTGTGCTCGAAGTGTATCTCGCGCTGACCGCTGTAGAATTTTCCCAACAGTTTTTCCCGATCAAAAATACTCTGATAGGCGGGCAAATCCTCTTCATAAATATAGTGGCTGAAAATATACTCCATCGTTTCTGAAAAAGATTTCACATCTTCCGGAAGCGAACCGGAGTTGCGGCGCTCGTTGCCTTCATAAATATTTTTCGTCAGATTGAATTCATAATAGCCGATACTGTTTTCCTGCTGCGTTTTGAAGAATTGAATCCATTTCTGGTAGGCCAGTTCCTTCTCGCGCTGTTCAGTGACGTTTTCATAGGAGATGATTGAGCGTCGGGGATTGCCCTCGGTATCGAATATCAGCGTGTACCTGCCGCTGAACCATTCAAAATGGTCCGCAATTTTCAGCTTCACATTGGTCTCGCCGCTGGGAATGCCGCGCTGCATGGAATGGTAAAAGCGCAGAAAACTTTCGACGCTTTCCTCCGCCACAATGCCGTTGGTCACGAAACTTTCAGGCACACCGGGCATCGCGGGCGGCACGCCCAGCACGGCGGCGTCCTCCTCCGACTGGAAAAGGATGTGGCCGACAGGATCGTACACGGCCATGACCTTGCCGGTGTGCCGGAAAGCGATACGGCTTTTTTCCTCGCTGAGACGGAGATCCTCTTCCATCCGCTTGCGCGAGGTGATATCGAAAAGCACGCAGGTCAGATAGCCGGGTTCCTCGGGGTCCAGCCGGCAACGGATCAAAGCCCAGAGCACTTTTCCCGCGCTGTCGAAAAAGCGGTGTTCCAACTCGAAAAATGTCCGGCCCTGCGCGATGTTTTCCCGTATCGTGCTCCGGACCATCTTCATATCGCGCGGATGGATGAAGGCCTCAACGCTGTGCAGATGCCGTTCCGCCGCCTTGCCGGGCGTATAGTTGAGCATGGAGTAAAAGTAATTGTTGGCATAGATAATGCTAAGGCTGTCATCGGCGGTGACCCGGCAGATGCCGCAGGGCAGCGCGTCCATCAAATCCTGCAACTGTCGGCCGCGCTGTTTCAGCCGCTCGCGCAACGCCACTTCCCTGCCCAGATCCCGGCAGACGCTGACGGTAATAAGGCATCCGTCCCCGGCAAGAAGTGCCCTGCCCGCTTCGCGCAACCAGACGGCGCCGCCGTCCTTTTTCATCACCCGGTATTCCGCGCTGAAGGCGCGCCCTTCCGGCGCGGCCTCGTCCACAATGGCCCGCGCGCGCTCCCTGTCCTCCGGATGAATGACAGCGGCGTAATAACCGCCGGTTTTTTCAAAAAATTCCGTGCGGCTGTACCCTACACAGGCCAGAAAGGCCTCATTGACGTAGATGAGCGGATAATCCTTCTCCGCCCCGCAGACCACCAGGGCGCAGCTCAGGTCGTCGCCGCCGATCCTGAAAGGCGTGGCGGGCATGCCCTGGAGGGGAGTAAATTCGATGTCCTGTTCAGCAGCCATAATTCTTCCATTGCCGCCTTCCGTCGCCGGGCTTTGCCCCGGATTTCCCGGGACAGCATGGGAAAAGGCATTCCGGTTCCGGCTGACCAGGGCCTCGCCGGAGACCTTCGCCGAAAACGGGGGATATCGCCCGGACACGGCGGCCTGCGCGGGGATCGGGCTTGCGGCGGATATGCTTTCTCTCTTCAGCCGGACTTCGGGATGGGGCAGGCAGCCCTGTTTCGAAGCCCGCGCTCAATGCGCCTCGCGGCGCAGTAATTCCAGGCCGGCCTGGGCCGCCCCCCACAATCCGCTGTTTTTGTTCTCAATCAGATAAACGGGCACGGAGCGGACCAGGGCGGCGAAATGCGGGGTGGTATACAGCTCTTCCAGAAAATAGTCGCTTGTAACGCTAAGCGGATTGCGGCTGGCGATGCCGCCCGCGATCCACAAACCGCGGCGGCACAAGGTGGTCAGAATCCAGTTGCGGCAGGCCCTGGCGTAAAAACGCGAATACCAACGCAGGGTCGGAGTATCCCGACTGAGGGCGCGCGCGCCCACTTCGCGGGCCTCCAGGTCTTCGCCGCTGAGGTAGCGGTGCAGGAGGGAAAGCCCTTTGCCGGTGAGGACGTCGTCGCCGCGCGCGAAGGGATAGCCCAATTCCCTGCAAAGAAAGTTGTGAAAGTCGTTTTCCTCGTCGCCCGCAAAGGGAAAGGAGACGTGACCGCCTTCAGCCGGCACCGGCAGCCAGCCGCCGCGCCCGTCATGCACCAGGGAAGCCGTGCCGAGCCCCGTGCCCGCGCCCAGCACGCCCCGACCGGCCGTGGCCGGTATTTCGGCCTGTTCGGCGGGGCTGACCACACAACGCGCCTGCTCCCCGATTTCCGTCAGGCAGCCATAGGCCTCGGCGATAAAATCATTGATGACCCGGTAGCGGGCGACGCCGTAACGGCGCTCCAGGCCGGTGAAATCCACCCGCAAAGCGCCGTTGGTCAGTTTGCCGCGCAAACCGCCTTGTACCGGCCCGGCCAGAGCCAGTACAAGGGCGTCCGCCGCGCGCAGAGGAGTTTCCAGCTCACGCTCCAGAGCGGTCAGCACCATGTCCGTGTCCAGCAGACCGGCGGATTTGATCCAGACCACCCGTTCGAGGTTGAGACAGCCTTCAACCAGACTGAACGAGGCGAAACGGCAATTGGTTCCGCCGATATCGGCGGCAAAAATGCGCTGCATACGGCCTCCTGCGGCCAGAGTCTGGAGAGCGGCCGGACCAGACGGACCCTGCTCAGGCCTTCTCCGCGCCCATCCGGCGTACCAGATTGGTGGTGCTGCACCCGTCCACCAGATGGGCCAGATGCACGCGTCCGCCGTATTCCCGCACCAGATCCGCACCCACCACGGTTTCCACGGTATAGTCGCTGCCCTTGACCAATACATCGGGCCGCACTTGGCGGATCAGCTCCAGGGGCGTGTCCTCGTCAAAAAGAATCACCGCGTCCACGCCCTGCAGCGCGGCCAGCAGCAGCGCGCGGCTTTGCTCATTCTGGACCGGGCGGCCGGGCCCCTTGAGACGGCGCACCGAGGCGTCGCTGTTCAGCCCCACCACCAAGCGGTCGCCCAGGGCCACGCACTGGCGGATCAGGGAAATATGACCGGGATGGAGCAGGTCGAAGCAGCCGTTGGTGAAAACAATGCTTTCATTTCTGCACCGCCACTCCTCCAGCTTTTCCAGCAGCGCGGAACCGCCGTAGAGTTTGGGATTGTCGGCGTTTTCCCGCAGGGCCTGGTTCAGTTCAGCCAGGGACACAGGCGCGGTGCCCATTTTGCCCACGGCCACACCGGCCGCGGTATTGGCCACGCGGGCGCTTTCCTTCCAGTCCAGGCCCTTGGCCACGCAGGCCGCCAAGGTGGCGATGACCGTGTCGCCCGCGCCGGAAACATCGGCCACTTCACGCACGGCGGCCCGGATATAGCACGGCGGCTCGCCTCCGGCGAACAGGGCCATGCCTTTGGCCCCGCGCGTGAGCAGAATCCGTTCCAGACCATAGCTTTCGCGCAGGCGACCAGCCAGTGTTTCGCGTTCCCGCTGATCCGGCGCGTCACCGGACTCCAGGCCGCAGGCCAGGGCGAACTCGACGCTGTTGGGCGTCACGCACTGCGCCCCGGCATAGCGCCGCCACTGCCCGCCCTTGGGGTCCACCAGCACGGGAATGCCGCGTTCGCGGGCCGCTGTTATGACCGGCGCGCACAGGCCGCCGTTTTCAGCGTCGTCCAGCAGGACGCCCTTGCCGTAATCGGACAGCACCACCGCGCCGCAGGCGGGAAGGAATTCCAGAATTTTTCCGCGCAGGGCCGCGCTTTCTTCCGGACGCGGCGGCGCGATCACTTCTTCATCCAGACGGAGCAGTTGCTGGCCCTGGGCAATAATCCTGGTTTTACGCGTGGTGCTCCGGGCAGCGGAATACACCAGACCGTCGTCGATGCCCTCAGCGGCCAGCTCCCTGCGCAGAGACTCACCGGCCTCATCCCGGCCAGCCAAGCCGGTCAGAGCGACCTGAAGGCCCAGACGGGCCAAATTGCGGGCCACATTGGCCGCGCCGCCAGGAGCGGTCCAACGCTTGCGCACGCAAGCCACGGGCACCGGCGCTTCCGGAGAAATACGCCTGACTTGGCCGGCGATGTAATGGTCAAGCATCACATCGCCCACCACCAGCACGCGTACTCCCGTAAAGTCCATGGATATTTCCTTCCCGTGGCTCGCTGAAAACCGGGCAGGTCCGGTCAGGCTGTGCGAATGGCCCGGCTGAAGAGCGCGCCCAACCGGCTTTCGTTTTCCTGCTCATCCAGTAGAGCGTGGATGCGCGTTCGGGCCGCATTGCCCAGCCGGGCGCGTTCTCCGGGCTGCGCGGCGAGACGCTCCAGAGCTTGGGCCAGGGCCGCCGCGTCGTTTTGGGGCGTCACCAGACCGCTTTTCCCGTCCTCCACGGCTTCCGTCAGGCCCGGCAGGTCGCTGACCACCACGGCCAAGCCGAAAGCCATGGCTTCCGCCAGAGCCGAGGGCAGGCCGTCCGCATCGCCCTGACCGGTCCTGCGGCCCGGCGACACGAAGATGTCGGCTTTTTTATAGAAATCAGCCATGTTCTCGTGAGGCGTCTGACCGGCAAAATCCACAACCTTACGCAGGCCGAGACGCCAGGCAAGCCAGCGCAGACGCAGGCGTTCCGGCCCCTGGCCCACGATCTTCAGACGGAAATCCAGACCCCTGGCGCGCAACTGCGCGCAGGCCCGCAGCAACAGATCATAGCCCTTGCGGGCGCTGATGGTGCCCACGGCCAGAATCTGCAAAGGCTGCGCGCCCTGCTGGACGCCGGACGGCAAGGGCATGTCCGCGTCGTCCTCGGGCGGGGTCAGGGTCAGGGGATCGCGCAGCAGAACCAGTCTGTCCTCCGGCAATTCCGGCAGCAACTCCCGCAGGGCCTGCAGGGTGGCCCCGGTATCGCAACGCACAAAGACCGCCTGCGCCGCCTTGACGGCCCAGTCGTTGCCGGGGCGCGCCAGATCCTGGGCGCGCACGGAAAAGGCGAAAGGCAATCCCAGCAGGCGCGCGGCCACCCAACTGGCCGTGGCCTCGCTGTGAGCGCCGGTGGCGTACATAAATTCGATTTTTTCCTCCAGGCCCCAGCGGGCCAGCAATGCCCCGCAACCAAAGGCCCAGAGGTGCCCCGGCAAGCCCCGGCCCCAGCGGGAACGTACGGGCAAGTCACGCCAGAGCCCCCACAGAGAATGGGACGAGCCCCGCAATTGGCGGAACAGGGCCGCGCAGACGGAGAAAAAATGCCACGAGCCGATGCGGCGCACCGCCAGGGGCAGGGCATAGCCCTCCGGATTGCCCAGCAGGCCGCTGCCCCGGATGGCGTAAATGCGCGAAAGCAGGCCCGCGGCGTGCAGGCGGTGGGCCTCTTCCATCAGGTTCCGGCCCGACGCCTCGGGAAAGCGCTCGGCCACCAGCGCGCCGCGCACCACGGGCGGCGGCGGCTGCAACAGCGTCTGCGCCTCATGCTCCGGAAGCGGCGGCAGTTCGCGGCGGCGGCAGTGTAGGACGCCGTCCTCCAGAGTATAGATGCTGTCGCAGTATTCGGCCATTTTGGGGTCATGGGTGACCAAGACCATGGACACGCCGCCGGTATGGCAGAGCGTGCGGAAATTTTCCATGATCAGACGGCTGGTGCGGGCGTCCAGCGCGCCGGTGGGTTCGTCGGCCAGCAGAATGCGCGGATTGTTCACCATGGCCCTGGCGATGGCCACGCGCTGCTGCTCGCCGCCGGACAGGCGGTTGCTGCGGTAATGCACCCTGGCGGAAAGACGCACCAGTTCCAGGGCCCGGATCACCCTCTCCCAGCGTTCCTGCGGCGGTATTCCTTCATAAATCAAAGGGAATTCAACGTTTTCAAACACCGTGGAGTGCTCGAAAAGGTTGCTGGACTGCATCACAAAGCCCATGTTCCCGCGCCGGAAGGCCGCCGTCTGCTCACGGTTGAACGCGAGGACATCCGTGCCGAGGATTTCCAAAGAACCGGCGTCGGGCGCGTGCAGCATGCCCAGAATGTGCAGCATGGTGGACTTGCCGCACCCCGAGGGACCCATGATGGCCACAAGCTCACCGGCCTGCACCTCGATGTTCACGCCGCGCAGCACCGGCGCGAATCCGGCGTAACATTTATATAAATCTTTGGCGACGATAACCGGAGCCATGCTTCACCTTTTATTCAAAACGCAGGGCGGAGACCACGTCCATGCGGCTGGCCTGAAGGGCCGGATACAGACCTCCGGCCACACCGATAAGGGCGGAAAAGACAATGCTGCCCGAGCTGCTGGCGATCAACAGAGGGTAGGAGATGCCCGTGCCCAACGACCACGCGCCCACCTCCACCAGGACAACGCCCACGACAATGCCCAATATGCCGCCGGCCACGGATTTGCACAGGGCTTCCGCCAGGAACTGGGCCAGAATATCCGTATCGGAACCGCCCATGGCCTTTTTGAGGCCCACCTCTCGGGTGCGGGCGCGCACCGCGGCGAACGTGCCGTACCAGATGCCGAAGCCGCCCAGCATCAGCGACGCGGCGATGCCCAGCCAGAGCAGGGCTTCCACCCACATGAAGGTGGTCTTGATGCGCTCAAGCTGTTCCTCCTGGGTGCGGACGACCAGATAGGGCGCGCTCTGATGCTCGCGCACCACTTCCGGGATCAGCCGGACCAGGGGCGGCACGTCTTCCCAGCCAATGGCCCGGATAAACAGCCGCGTCACCTTGCCGCCGGCCCAGTTGCGGTCCATCATGGTGGTATAGGGCAAAAAGCCTCCCTGCCCCCAGCTGCCCAGCATCACGCCGCTGACCACGCCCACCACTTCAAAGACGTCTTTTTCCAGAAACAGCAATTTGCCCAGCGCGTCGGCAGGATCCCCGTACAGGTTGCGCGCCGCTTCACGCCCCAGCATACAGACGCGGCGGTGGCGCTCCATGTCATCCGCGTTAAAAAGCCGACCGGCCACCAGGGTCAGGGAGTAGACCTCGGCGAAGTACTGATCCACGCCGATGAAATCCACGTTCATGGAGCGCTCGCCTTCGCCGCGCAACGTGAACATCCTGCCGCCGCGCAGATTGCGGCTGACCATGCCCACGCCCGGCAGGGCGCGCAGGGCCTCCACGGTTTCAGGATAAAATTCGCGCTGGGGCTGGCCGGGATACTGCTGGTCGTCCATGTAGATCTGGATAACGTTGACCCCGCCCATGAGCACCATATCCTGGCCCACTTTATACCGGATTTCGCGGCCCAGCACGGAAAGCGCGATAAAGGCGGTAATACCCAGGGCGATGGACAGTATCACCCCGAAACCGCGCTGGCGCACAACCTGCCGGAGGCTGACGCGAAAAAGATCGGACATGGCGATCATAACGCAACTACCATATGAAAAAGACGTGAAAAAGCCGCGCCGCACGGCCGGGGCTCCGCCCCGCCGCCGACTGGCATCAGTTTATCCGCTATGTTCTTACTCCGGGCCGGGATAAGTGTCAAAACGCGTTTCTCCACCGCGACAGCCTCAACGCCGCCGCACATTGAGCACGGTTCCGCCCTGTCCCACCGTGTAGACCCTGTCGCGCCAGACAATCGCCTTGGCGGGAATGCTGCGCAGATACACCAGGACGAACATGCCCGCCGCGCAGACAAAAGCCCATATCCAGCGCCCCAGCGGCACAGGCCGGGGCAGAAAATCCCGCCAGGGTCCCAGCGTACCGGCCAGGGCCGCCAGCCAGAGCAGGCCCAGCAGCGAGGCCGCCCCGCTGCCCAGGCCCAGCAGGCCGCCGAGCAGCGCAAGGCCGGCGCAGACGGGCGGCAGGGCCATCAACGCGGCCAGCACGCCGAGCAGCAACCACTGGCCAGGCATGCAGAACTTGAGAAAAAGCACCTGGCGCTCCATCCAGGCTCGCCAGACCGGCAGGCTGTGATCCGCGGCTTCAGTGCTCAGCAGCGCGGCGGCGCACAGACGCACATGCACGCCTCGACCTTGCAGCAGGGCTCCCAGAGAACAGTCGTCCACCACGTTATGCGCCCAGAGTTCAGCCACGCCGTAGCGCTCAAAAGCGTCCCGGCTCATGGCCATGGCCCCGCCCCAGGGCTGGGTGAAGGCCGAAAGAGCCTGCAGAAAACGCATCAGCAGCACACTGAGCGCATAGGCCAGGGTGACCGGGCGCCGGTCACGCGGCTCCACGGTATGATAGCCGGTGCTGAAGGCTGCTTCGCCCCTGGCCACCGGCCCCCCAAGGCAACGCGCGAAGTCCGGCCGGGCCAGATGGGTGCTGTCGCAGAAAATATAGACGTCGGCCGCGTCGCCCACGGCGGCCACGCCTTGCAGGCTGTTATGGTTTTTCTGGCCGCAGCCGTCGGCCGGACCGGCCACCACGTGCCGCACTGCGGGAAAATCCTCGCGCAGACGGCGGACCAGTTCCGCCGCGGGTTCTTCCGCCGTGGCCGTCACCAGCACCGGCATCAGGTCGGGATAATCCTGGTTGAGCAAACTTTGCAAGGCATCGGCCATGCGCGGGTGCGTGCCCGCCACCGGAACAATCATGGCGGCCCTGGGCCAGCCGCCCGGCGGCGCAAAACGCCCGCCCGCCCGCTCTTCCTCCGCCTTGCGGATCAGAGCGCGCCCGCAACGGGCCAGAAGATACAGCAGGCCGCACTGGGCCAGGCCCACGCAAAACCAGAACGCCAGCATTGGATACTCCTGAGCGCTATTCCGGCAGGGGAGCGCAATCTTCAGGCGCAAGCGGCACATCCTGGATGCGCTTGCCCTCAAGCTTGATCTTCATGCCGTTCTTGAGGTTGATTGTGCCTTCCACCTTGTCCGGCGCGCTCAGACGTCCCCTGAAAGTATGCCCGGAAGAATGGGAGGCTTCGATGGCATTGTCTTTTACAGTGCCGGTAAAGTGGTAAACATCCACCTGGCCGTTGGCAAGACGCAGGTGCAGGACGCCCCGCACCGCGCCCTGGGCGGAAACGCACATCCCCACCCGGAAGGAGGACGTATACAGAGAACCTGTCCAGAGCTCCCTCACTTCCACAGGAGCCTCCACCGGGGGCGGGGAAGCCGGGGGCGGAACGTCTTTTTCTTCCGCCGCGGCATCAGTGGCGGCGGGCGGCGCGACTACGGACGGGGGATCGGCCAGCGCCGGGGCGCTCCGGATGAACCCTGACGACAGCGCCGTGAGGAGCGCGACCAGCAGCGCGCGGGAAAAAGCGGACAGCGCGCTCATGCCGTCTGCTCCCCGCTCCGTCCGGCTGACGCCTGTTCCCGCCCGGCTTCCCGCCAGAGCCGCTCGAACAGGGCCTGATGCGCCTCCACCATGGCCGTGAAGGAAAAATCCCGCTCCACCCGGCCGCGCCCGGCCCGTCCCAGAGCATCTCCGGCCTGCGGATCGTCCAGCACGCGCAGACAGTTGCGGGCCAGGGCTTCGGCGTCTCCGGCCTGGGACAGAAAGCCGTTGACCTTTTCCTCCACCAGGCGGGGGATGCCGCCCACCGCCGTGGCGCAGACCGGCAGTCCGCAGCTCATGGCCTCCAGAATGACGTTGGGCTGGCCCTCGCGCACGGAAGCCAGCGCGAACATCCGGGCCGCGGCGTAATGCTCCCGCATGTCCATGCCGCCGGGGAAGAAATCCACGCGCGCCCCCGCCGCACGGCCTTGCGCCCAGCGCTTCAGGGCCGCCTCCTCCGGGCCGTCGCCCACAATACGCAGGCGCGCCTCAGGGCGGCTTTGCAGAATCAGCTCAAAGGCCCGCAGCAGGGTCAGGTGATCCTTGTCGCGCGCCAGGCGCGCCACGCACAGAATCACCGGCTCCCGCGCGGACGGATCCGTGTCTCCGGGCCGGAAAAAATCCACATCCACCCCGTTGGGGATATAGCTCAGATGCGCTTCTGGCACGCCCATGCTTTGAAGCGTGCGGAACAAGGCCTCGGAATTGCAGACCATGTGCCGGGTCAAGCGCCAGAGCCAGCGCTCATGCTGGCGTTTGGGCCCGCCGCCGCCCCGGCAGGTGCCCACTATCACGGGCACGCGCAACGCGCGTCCCCAGATCCGGCCCCAGATGTTGGGCAGGGCCGTGCAGGGCACCAGAATGTCCGGGGCCGCCCGCCGCAGGGCGGCGGCCAGGCGCAGAAAAAACAGGGGGGCCGCGCGGCGTGACGCGCCCAGATGCGTCAGGCGGATGCCCGCCTCGCGGGCCGCCTCATCCAGATCAGTGGCTCCGGTAAGTGTGAGCATGGCCGGAGAGAAGCGCTTCCGGTCCAGACGGCGGGCCAGTTCCAGAGTCTGGCGCTGGGTGCCGCCGAAGCAGAGATCTTCCATAAGAAAAAGGACATTCAAGGGTCGCGTCATGTGGCTCCTGTGCGAAAGCGCGCTCCGCTACGGATTTCGCGGCCGCGCTTGCCAGCATACTATGCATTCCGCACGCTTTTGCAAGTCCCGCCCGGCATTGCCTTACGGAGCGGGCGGGCATACTATGGAGCGATGAGCACTAACGCCCCTGAAACGGACGCGCGGCCCGGCGCGCCCGTCCTGCGTGTTGTCGTCAGTCTGGATGTGGAAGAGGAAGGGCTGTTTTCCGGCCGCTACGCCGCGTCGGGCTGCGGGGTGCGCAATGTCACACTGCTGCCCCGCCTGGCCCCGCTGACGCGGGAACTGGGTTTTCCCCTGACGCTCTTCTGCGCCCATACGGTTTTTTCCAGCCCCGAGGCCCGGCCCGCTCTGGCCTGGATGCGCGACCACTGCGGCGCGGAGATCGGCGCGCATCTGCACCACTGGAGCACCCCGCCCCTCACGGATACCAGCGCTGACGGCACAGGCGGCGCTGACGGGCCGCCCACGCGCACCGACCGCCTGCCGCGCGAACTCCTGCGCCAACGCCTGCGCACCCTGCTGGACGCCGGACGGGACTTTCAGTCCGCGCCGCTGACCAGCTTCCGCATGGGCCGCTGGGATCTTAAAGACGTGGTGCGCCCCCTGCTGGCCGAGGAAGGCATCACTCTGGACAGTTCCGTCTGCCCGTTGCGCGCCTTCAGGGACGGCCCGGATCATTTTCTGGCCCCGGCCGATCCCTACTGGGTCGAAGGGGCGGGTCGCCTGCTGGAAGCGCCCATTACCCAGATTCCCCTCTGGCGCCCGCTGGCGCGGCTCTGGCGCGGGCTGACCGGCGGCAGGCCCGGCCCGCTGGATTCCTTTCATTTCTGGGGCGCGCTGAGCGCCAACCCGGTCTGGCACAGTCCGCGCGTCATGCGTCTGGCCAGCCGTCTGCACGCGCAACGCGGCGGCAAGGTGCTCAGCCTGTTCTGGCACTCCTCGGAAATGCTGCCCGGCGCGTCGCCCAATGTGCCGGATCAGGCCGCCGCCGACGCGCTGCTGCAAAAAATTTACGATTACCTGCGCTGGCTGAGGCGGAACTTCAACGTCCGGGGCATCACCGCCGCCCGGCTCCGCGCGGAAGCGCCGGATCTGGATTTCCCGCAACGCCCGGCGGGCCGGGGGGACTGGTGATGGGCCGCCTAGTTTTTGTGCTTCTGGACGGCCTGGGCGCGGCCACGGCCCGGCGCTGCATGAGCTATCTGCGCGCCCTCACCGAAACGGAGCAGGCCCGCTACACGGAGCTGGACGCCGAACTGCCCCCGCTGTCCCGCCCGCTTTATGCCACCTTGCTTTGCGGCCTGAGTCCGGTCCAAAGCGGCATCCTGCGCAATGACGACGCCCGCCTCTGCCCCGCGCCGACCGTTTTCCAGCGGGCGCGGGACGCGGGCCTGAGCACGGCCGCCGCCGCCTATTGCTGGGTCAGCGAACTCTGCAACCGCGCGCCCTTTGCGCCGGAACGGGACCGCCTGGTCGACGATCCCTCCCTGCCTGTCGGCCACGGTCTGTTCTACAGCCAGGACGCCTATCCCGACGACGAGCTGTTCCGCGACGCCGAGGCCCTGCGCCTGCGCCATACGCCGGACCTGCTGCTGGTCCATTCCATGGGCGTGGATTTCGCCGGGCACACGGCCGGGGCGGATGCCGCGGCCTACCGCGAGGCCGCGCGCGCGGCGGACGGCCTGCTGGCCCGCTATCTGCCGAACTGGCTGGACGCGGGCTATGCCGCGCTGATCACCAGCGACCACGGCATGGATGCGGACCGCGTCCATTACGACAGTACGGAGCAGACCCGCCGGGTGCCGCTCTGGCTGATGGGCCGGGCCTGGAGAAATCTGCCCCTGCCCGCGCGCCAGACTCAGGTGGCGGGCCTGATGCTCGCGGCTCTGGGCCTCGCGGCGGTGGAGGATGCCCCCCACGCGGGGCCGGAGGAATCCCATGCGGCCCGCTGACCGCCTGAACGGCTATGTCTGGATTTTGCTGGCGGCCTTTTTCTGGTCGCTGATCGGCGTGATTTCCAAAATCTGCATGAACGCGGGGGTCAGCCCGCTGGAAACCGCATTCTGGCGCGCCGCTTTCGGCGGCATACTGTTTCTGCTCCACGCCGCCGCACACAAGGGCCTGTTCATCCGCGCCCGCGACGCCGGTATTTTTCTGCTTTTCGGAGTCTGGGGCGTGGGCGTTTTTTTCGGAGCCACCCAATACGCCATCAAACTCAGCGGCGCGGCCATGGCCGTGGTGCTGCTGTACACCGCGCCGGTCTGGGTGGCTGTTTTCTCTCGCCTGCTCTTCCGGGAGCGGATTTCCCCGCGCAAACTGAGCGCCATCGGCGTGGCCCTGACCGGCACCACCCTGGTCTGCTTTTCCGGCGGCAGCCTGCCGGGACAGACCTCCGTGCCGGGCATTGCCTGCGGCCTGCTGACCGGCATCTGCTATGCCTCGCACTATCCTTTTTACCGCTGGTGGCAGAGCCACTACGCCACGGCCACCATCTACGGCTTCATGCTGGCCGGAGGCGTACTCGCACTCTGGTTCTGCGTGCCCGTGAGCCTCGACCATGAGCCGCGCGTCTGGTTCTGGCTCGCCGCGCTGGGCGTGACCACCACCTTTTTCGCCTACGCCTGCTACGGTCAGGGACTCAAGCGCATCAGCCTGGTGCGCGCGGCGGTCACCTGCCACCTGGAACCCGTACTGAGCACCCTCTGGGTCTGGCTGTTCTGGCAGGAAAATTTCAGCCTCGCCGGCTGGCTCGGCAGCGGCCTGGTGCTTGCCGCCGTCCTGCTGCTGACCACGGACAAAAGCCGCGACTGAGGGACTGCCGTCCATAACGCGGGCCGGACGCCGTTTCGACGTCCGGCCTTCTTTTTTTTACGTCACGCGGTTCAGGGGCGCGGCCGTCAAACAGCAAAACATTCCCCATCATTCCCGCGTGAAATTATTGCCGAATGTAGCGACCGCCTCTCCATTCTGAGGAAATTTTCCCGGCGTTACGGTAAGCCGGGAAGATGGAATATCGACAATGTTCTTGTGGGTCTGTATCCACGGATCACAGGGTTGCAGCGTGCTCAGCACTGTGTTCACGCCATGGGCAAGATAGTGAATGGGAATGGTCAGGCCGGGTTTATACGCCTGCATGATAGCATCAGCCTGGGAATAGCTCAAAATATGTTCACTTTCATCAACAGGGAGAAACAACACATCAATGGGATTCATCCGTAGATAGCCATCTACAAATTCATCCGGATCCGGCCTGTTGTCGCCCCAGTGCGCCAATGTGACTCCGCCTGTTTCCACAACGTAGATGATATTGTCCATATGAAGGTTGTTGCCCGGAGGCGCGAAATTTTCTCCCGTATCTTTCTGAATGTCCGTCCAGCGTGTTTTGCCGACAGAAGCGGACATGTGCTTGTCCGCCAAGCCGGTAATCCTGATATCCCCCAGTGCATATGTCCCCACCATGCGTTCCATGGTGATCAGCGCTTTTGGAATATGCAACGCATCGTGATCGAAGTGCGCATGCGTGGAAATGGCGATGTCAACCTCAACTTCCGGAAAATCCTCCGGAAACCACCAGCCCCAGTCGGGGTCATTGCGCCACGGATCAATCAAAATGGACAGTCCCAAAGGAGAAACAATCCGTATACAGGAATGCCCGAAATAATCCACCTGAACCGCCCCTGACGGTTGCAGTGCGCCTTTCTGAATTTTCCGCAACTTTTCATTATTGATATCAAAAG
The DNA here is from genome assembly GCF_009696265.1 of Desulfovibrio porci. NCBI lineage: Bacteria > Pseudomonadati > Thermodesulfobacteriota > Desulfovibrionia > Desulfovibrionales > Desulfovibrionaceae > Desulfovibrio > Desulfovibrio porci. Next base: position 108,696 of record NZ_VUMH01000006.1, on the reverse strand, counting down.
ATTGAGCTCGTGAACCTTCCATGAGATATCTCCTTCGCATATTATTATAAGGAGGGTGTGACAGTATAAATAAAGCGGTTCATATCGAGATTGTCAACCACTTCCACAAAAGATTGCAGGATAATCGGATAAACAATGTGAGTACGTAAGATACTATTGCGCCAGATTATCCATTTCTACGAAGATAGCACTCCAAATCATGACGCCATCAGATTGTTTTTTCAGCCGCCGCTGCAAAACAATGTGCGGAAATGCTTGTTCGAATGGACGGTACGCAGCCTTCAAAAGGCATTGTCACACAGCGGAAGAGGTACTGCCGTGGAGGGGAAATATGTGAAGAGAGGGAAACAGGGCGGAAGCGGGCTGTATCAAGACCGGCATCAAATGATTTTAGGAAATCTCCCGGGCGCCGCTTCGCGCGCGCAACAGTGCGACCCGCGCCGTCTTGTCCATGCCCGCCCTTGGTGCTGATGATCCGAGCGGCTTCAAAAGACAAAGGCGGCTACGTTTCCGTAACCGCCTGAAATACCCTGGTACCGGGAGCGAGACTTGAACTCGCAAGAGGTTACCCTCGGCGGATTTTGAGTCCGCTGCGTCTACCAATTCCACCATCCCGGCGCACAATCATCGGGCGCGGGACTGAAAGCTCCGTCGCCACAATGACGTGAGCGGTTTTTATCCCAAGGATATGGCTTCCGTCAAGGGCTTCAGTTCATCCGCTTATCCGGACGTTCACAAATGGCGGGTCAAAGCCGTCACGCGCGATCACGCGAGCCTTTCCTCCCGCCGCCCGCCATGACAAAAGCCAGGCGAAGCCGGAGCAAGAACGGATGGCCCCAGGCCCCTTGAAGCGCGCCGGGCGCGCATTTCCGGGCCGGGCAAAATTTTGTGAAAAAAAAACATTGAATTTTATCGGTCAGGTCAAGTAAGTTTTAGCCAAGCGAATTCCGGGCGGCATAGAGGCGGCATGGGGGCATGCCCGCCGCCGCGCCCATAACGGATGTGCCGACCCCGTCCGTGACGGCGGCAGAGGCGCAGGGCTGTGGAGTGACGCGCGCCCGCCGCGTGGCGTACAAGGCCGCCGACGGTCGGCGCGGCATATGTGCAGGACAACAGGTAAGCTTCCAAACCAACAGGAGGATCTTTGATGAAACGCATTATTGCGCTGTTCGTGGCCTTGGGCCTCATCTGCGGCATGGCATTGGGCATGGCCCCGTCCGCCGACGCCAAAACCGTGATCAAAATCGCGGGCATGAAGCCGGAAGGCGAGCCGGAAACCATCGGCATGCACCAGTTCGGCAAATACCTGACCGAACTTTCCAACGGCAAATACGAAGTGCAGGTCTTCCCCAACAGCCAGCTCGGCAAGGAAGACGCCTATATCGCCGCTACCCGCAAGGGCATCATCCAGATGTGCGCCACCGGCACCCAGACCTCGGCCCTGCATCCGGCCATGGCCATGCTGGAAACGCCCATGCTCTACGACGATCTGGACCATGCCCGCCGCGCCATGGAAGGCAAGACCTTTGAGTTGATCAACCAGGGCTTTACCGAAAAATCCGGCCTGCGCACCCTGAACGCCTTTCCTCTTGGTTTCCGCCACTTCTACACCAAGAAGCCGGTGAAAACCATTGATGACCTCAAGGGCCTGCGCATGCGCGTGCCGAATATTCCGCTGTACACCAATTTCGCCAAGGAATGCGGCATCAGCGGCCAGCCCATGCCCTTCGCCGAAGTGCCCGGCGCGCTTGACCAGGGCGTCATCGACGGCGGCGACAGCCCTCTGGCCGACATCGTAAGCCTGAAGATGTATGAGATCACTCCCGAGATCACCCTCACCGGGCATATCCTGGTGATCCACTCCCTGTACATCAACGAAAAATTCTACCAGTCCCTGCCCGAGCAGGACCGTAAGTGGATTGACGAAGCCGCCAGGCGTTCCGCCGACGACGTCTGGAAAATGGTGGCCGAAGGCGATGAAAAGGCCAAGCAGACCATTATCAACGGCAAGGGGCACATCACCACGCCCAGCAAGGAATTCCACGACTATATGGCGGAAGCGGGCAAGCGCAGCTGGAAGCTCTTTTACGACACGGTGCCCAACGCCCAGGCGATTCTGGACAGCGCCGCCAGTTACCGTCAGGCGAAGTAGCAAGATCAGCACAGTGTAACACGGGCCGGGGGCGCAATGCCTCCGGCCCGTTGCGCAACACGCTCGGCGGGAAGGCCCCGCAACACGAAAATTTTCCGCTCAGTTCATTTTCTGTCCGGGCATTGTTCCCGCAGAGGTCAGTATGCACGACGAGACACAGCACAACCTGCCGCCGACGTCCGGAACGGGCGTCGGCAAGCCGTGTGATCCACATGCGGATCACGGCGAAGCGAAGCCCGAAACCCTTGGCCAGCTGCTTTTCGAGATTTTTTGCGCCGTCATCTTCCTCGGCATGATCGGTCTGGTCTTTTACAACGCTTTTCTGCGCTACGTCTTTTCCTCCAGCTATCCCCCCAGCGAGGAATGGGCGCGCTTTCTTTTCATCTACATCACCTTCTTCGGGGCCATTGAGGCGTTTTACCGCAAAAAGCACATTGCCGTGGACATGTTCGTGGATCTGCTGCACGGCGCGGCGCGCAAATACGTGGACATCGCGGCCACGCTCATGGGCATGACCGCCATGGGGCTGTTGCTGTACGGCGGCGTGATCAACGTACTCCAGACCCTGGACACCTATTCCGTGGCCACCAACGTGAACATGGCCCTGATCAACGGCACCCTGCCCATCATGGCCGCCGCGGCCCTGCTCATGCAGATACGCGACCTCGTGGCCCTTGTCCGTCGGCCCGCATCTTCATTCACCAAGGCATAGGGGACGGAACGTGGAACTTTTCATCTTTCTCGGCACCCTGTTCTTCTTCCTGGCCTTCGGCATTCCCATCTGCCTCGTGCTGGTGCTCTGCGCCATGGTGCTCATGTGGCAATCCGGCATGTGGGACGCCATGATCATTCCCGGCAGCATGCTGGACGGAGCCAACAACTACCCGTTGATGGCCATCCCCTTCTTCGTCTTCGCCGGTGAGATCATGGCCGCGGGCGGGCTTTCCCAGCGCGTGGTGCAACTGGCCCAGTTGATGATCGGCCGGGTGCGCGGCGGCCTCGGCTACGCGGCCGTGGTTTCCAGCGTTATTTTCGCGGGCCTCATGGGCAGTTCCGTGGGCGAAGCCGCCGCTTTGGGCGGCCTGTTGCTGCCCATGATGAAGGAAGTGGGCTACAAGCCGGGCCGCGCCGGAGCCGTCATCGCCTCGGGCGCGATTCTGGGCCCCATCATCCCGCCCAGCACCAACTTCATTCTGCTCGGCGCCACCATCAGCGGCCTCTCCATCACCAAGCTGTTCATGATCGGCCTGTTCCCGGGCATCTTCATCGGTCTGGCGCTGATGGTGGTCTGGTTCTTCGTAGTGCGCAAGGACGGCTACAACGAAACCATCACGTTCACGCGCGAAGAAAAGTGGAAGATCCTGATCGACTCCACGCCCGCCTTCCTCATGCCCGTGCTCCTGCTGGGCGGCATCCGCTTCGGCATATTCACGCCCACGGAGGGCGGCGCGTTCGCGGCCATTTACGCCATCATCGTCTGCATGCTGTACTACCGCGAGCTTTCCTTCCGCGAACTGCTGCGCGTCAGCGCCAGGGCGGCCCGCACCACCTCGGTGGTCATGCTCATCGTGGCCACGGCCACGGCGGTGGGCTGGTTCATCACCATCGCCCAGATTCCCAACCAGATGACGGCTCTCTTTTCGCCGCTCATCGACAGCCCCATTCTGCTGCTGTTGTGCATCAACGTCTTCCTGTTCCTCATCGGCATGGTCATGGACCTCACGCCGAACATCCTGATCTTCGCGCCGGTGTTCTATCCGCTCATCACACAGGCCGGCATTGATCCCTACTACTTCGGCCTGCTCTTTGTCCTGAACCTGGGCATCGGCGTCATCACGCCGCCCGTGGGCACGGTGCTCTATGTGGTCTGCGGCATCGGCAACATCAAGATCACCCAGCTGATCCGCAACCTGGTTCCCTTCATTGTGGTGGAAGTGGTCATGCTTTTCCTGCTGCTCTTCTTCCCCAAACTCTCGCTCATCCCGCTCAACTGGCTCATGGGCGGCAATTAAGCCGCCGGAAACCGACGCGGAAAAGGCCGCCCCCATGGAGGGGGCGGCCTTTCTGTTTTTCAAGATCCGGAAAGCCGGTTCGGAGAAGGGCTACCGCCAATCCCTCTGCGCCTGCCCGAGATCTTCCAGCACCAGGGCGGGTTGGCGCTCCTCCTTGCGCAGGTCTTCACGCGCGGCTTCGCCGCTGAGCACCAGAATGAAATCAATGCCCGCGTTTTCGGCCAGCTTCTTGTCCGTGCTCAGGCGGTCCCCCACCATGACCATTTCCTCTTTGGCGTAGCGCGCCAGCAGGGGGGCCAGCACCGCCGGGTCGGGCTTGCCGAAAATATACTGCGGACGGCGGCCCGTGGCCGTGGCGTACAGCTCGATCATACTGCCCACGTCAGGCAGGGGGCCTTCCGGCGAGGGGCAGACCAGATCGGGATGGGTGGCCAGAAAAAGCGTTTCGGGCTTTTGCAGCAGCAGGGCCGAGCGCGCCAGCTTGTGGTAGGTCAGCTCCGTGTCATAGGCCAGGATCACCGCCTGCGCGCCCTCCTCCGCCTGTTCCAGTTCCGGCATGCGCCGGTGCAGATCCCGCTGAAAATCATCGTTGCCCACGGGATAGGCCCGGCTGATGCCGCGCGCCCGCAAAAAATCCACCAACGGCGTTACGGGCGAGAGCAGCAGCTCCCCGCGCGCCGGGATGCCCATGCCGTTGAGCTTGTCCACATAGGTCTGCGGCGATTTGGAGGTGTTGTTGCTGAGAAAGAAAAAATCCAGATCCCGCCAGTGATCCTGAATGAAACGGACAGCGCCCGCAATGGGGATGTGCCCGAGATACACTGTGCCGTCCATGTCCAGAACCACACAGCGTTTTTGCGACCAGTCCATACGTTTCCTTTTTTCCAACCAGATAGCCGCCTTTGCCCGGCTTGGCAAGAACGGCGGAAGCGTTCCTGCGGGTGGGAATGCCGACGGAAAAAGGCTTGCCGATGGGCAGTTGCCCCTTGACGAACAACGGCAAAAGAATGAAAATTTTTATTTCGATTTGTGCATCCCGCAGTGAAATCTTCGCCGGAAACGCGTCGCGCCACCGGCGAACGCGGCCCGGACGGAGCGAACATCTCAGCGATATATCAGGAGGCCCCATGCTGGAGACCACGGTTGTCGTCATCGGCGGCGGCGCTACCGGCATGGGCACGTTGCGCGATCTGTGCATGCGCGGCGTGCCCGCCATTCTGCTGGAACAGGGCGGTCTTGCCCACGGCACCAGCTCGCGTTTTCACGGTCTGCTTCACAGCGGGGGCCGCTATGCGGTCAACGACAATGAATCCGCGCGCGAATGCATTGAAGAAAACATGATCGTCCGGCGCATCGGCAGGCAGTGCGTGGAGGAAACCGAAGGATTTTTCGCGCTGACGCCCGGTGACGATCCGGCCTATGTGGAACCCTGGGCCGAAGCCTGCCGCAAAGCGGGCATTGATGCGCGTGAGCTGGACGTGGCCGAGGCTCTGCGCCTGGAACCGAATCTTTCCCCGGACATCCGCCGCGTCTTCCGCGTGCCCGATTCCTGCGTGGACGGTTTCCGTCTGGTGCTGCACAACGCCATGTCCGCCAAGCGCCACGGCGGCCGGGTAATGACCTATCATGAGGTCACGGCCATCCATCAGCGCAACGGCAAGGTTTGCGGCGTGACGGCCCTCAACCGCCTCAGCGGCGAAAGCCTGGAAATCGCCTGTCAATGCGTGGTCAACGCCGCCGGTTCCTGGTCGGGCCGCATTGCCGGACTGGCCGGTCTGGACGTGGCCGTGTCGCCGGACAGGGGCACGCTGATCGTCTTCAACCACCGCTTCACCTCGCGCGTGGTCAACCGCCTGCACCCCGGCGCGGACGGCGATATCTTCGTGCCGCACGGTTCCATCACCATTCTTGGCACCACCTCCACGCCCACGGAGCGCCCCGACGACACCACGCCCACCTATGCGGAAGTGCTGCGCCTGCTGGATCTGGGCGAGCCGCTGTTTCCGGCGGTGCGCCAATACCGCATCCTGCGCGCCTTTGCGGGCACGCGGCCCCTCTATACGCCGGGCAATGCCGCCGGGCGCAAGGCCAGCCGCAACTTTCATGTGGTGGACCACGCGGAGCAGGGTCTGGAGGGTATGGTATCCATCTTCGGCGGCAAGCTGACCACCTACCGCCTGATGGCCGAACGCGTCAGCGACAACGTCTGTGCCCGGCTCGGCGTTCATACGCCCTGCCGCACCGCTGACGAGGCCCTGGTGCCCGATCCCGACCAGGCCATGCTGCGCCGCGCGGCCCGCTATTTTCCCGTGCAGGGGCTCCAGCTCATGGCTGACCGCCTCGGCGACGATCTGCCCGATGTGCTGCAACAGGTGGAACTGGCGGGACTGGCGACCCAGGCGGACCGCGCCGGAGAAAGCGACGGCAACCCCCTGCTCTGCGAATGCGAAATGGTCAGTCTGGCTGAAATCGAACGCGTGGCGCGCGATCCCTCCACCCATTCCCTGACGGACATCCGGTTGCGCACGCGGCTGGGCATGGGCACCTGCCAGGGTACCTTCTGCTCCCTGCGGACCATCGGCGCGCTGGTGGAGCACGGCGTGCCCCTGGAACTCTCGCCCACGGACAATGTGCGGCGCTTCCTGCAGGAGCGCTGGCGCGGCCTGCGCCCGGCCCTCTGGGGCACGCAGGCGCGCGAAATGGAACTGGGACGGGCAGTGTACGCCGGAACCCTCAACCTGGACGGAGCCGCGGATGAGCAGGACAATTGACGTACTGGTGGTCGGCTCCGGTCTGGCCGGACTTATGGCCGCGCTGACCGCCGCCCGCGAGGGCCGCAGCGTGCGGATGGTGACCGACGGCATGGGTTCGCTGGCTATCAGCGGCGGCTGCGTGGACCTGCTGGGGTACGTCGGCGGTCAACGCCTCGACGACCCTTGGAGCGGCATGGATCTTCTGCCGCCGAAGCACCCCTACCGCCTGCTCGGCGCGAGCCTTGTCCGCACGGCTCTGGACATGCTGCGCCAATGCGCGGCGGACCAGGGCTGGCCCCTGCACACGGCCGCAACATCCCAGGGCGCTCCGTGCAATACCCTGCTGCCCACCATCATGGGCACGCTCAAGCCGAGCTATCTTCTGCCCGGCGGCCTGGACCCCGCGGCCCTGACCGGGGCCAGGCGCATCCTGGTGGCGGGCGTACACGGCCTGCGCGACTGTCGGCCCGCGCTGATCGTCAGCCAGTTACGCCGGTACCGGGCCTGGGCGGACAAGGATTTTGTCCCGCGCATGCTGCCCTCGCCTCTGGGTGCGACCCACCGCAGCCTGAGCGCCCTGGATCTGGCCCGGCTGGTGGATAAGCCGCAGGGCCGGGACTGGCTGATCCAAAGCCTCAGGGAACACGCCGGGCAGTGCGACGCCGTGCTGTTGCCGCCCATCTGCGGCAGCAAGGCCGATGCCTCGGTCTGGCATGAACTCAATCAGGCCGTGGCCTGTCCACTGGTGGAGATGCTTTCCATCCCGCCGGGCGTGGGCGGCCTGCGCCTGCGGGACGCCTTGCTGCGCGAGCTGCGCCGCCATGATTTCGAACTGGTGGAAAACGCCCGCATCGTCCGCGCCGCAACCGACGGAAAGCGTTGCGCCTCCCTGACGGCGCTGGCCGCCGGACAGGAACGCCGTCACACTGCCCGCGCCTTTGTGCTGGCCACGGGCGGCATCCTGGGCGGCGGCGTCGAGCTTGCGCCGGGCAGCGTCCGCGAAAGCGTGTTCAAACTGGATATTCCCGTACCGCCGGACGTGACCCGGTGGTCCGAACCGGAAATTTTCGGCAGCCATGTCTTTTCCCGCTTGGGCGTCCGGGTGGACGGCGAAATGCGCCCGCGGGACGACGCCGGTCAGACCTGCTGGGACAATGTCTTTTTCGCCGGGCGCAGCGTCGGCGGCTATGACTTCGCAACCGAGAAAAGCGGCCACGGCGTCGCCCTGGCCACCGGCTGGCAGGCGGGCCGCATGGCCGCCGCCACTGCCGGAAAATCCGGTGAACCGGCGTCCGGAGAGCAGCTATGAGCGTACGCATCAATCCCGATAAATGCATCGCCTGCACCACCTGCGTGGTGCATTGCCCGGTGGCCGAGGCCACGCCCAAATTCCTGGGACCGCGCATGATCGGCCCCGCCTATGAGCGCTTCCGCCTGCTGGGACTGGCGGAAGACCCGTCCCTGCACTACTGCGCCAACTGCAAGAACTGCGACATTTCCTGCCCGCACGACGTGCCCGTGTCCAGCATCAACATGCTGGCCCGCGCCGAGCAGTGCAAAAAGCGGCGCCCCGGCCTGCGCGACTGGGTGCTGGCCCACGGCGAGCTTCAGGCGCGCTGGCTGCGGCTGATCCCGGCCGGGCTCAAGAATTTCGGCATGCTCAATCCCGTGACCCGCGCGTTGCTGGACGCCCTGGGCATCGACAGGCGCGCCCCCCTGCCCCGCTTCGCCAGCCAGACGTTCCGGCAGCAGGCGCGCGGCTTCAGGCAGCCGCCCCAAACCCGCAAAGTGGTCTTTTTTCCGGGCTGCTATGTGGACGTGTATGATCCCCGGACAGGTCTGGATATGCTCTGGGCGCTGAACCGGGCCGGGTATGAGGTCATTGTGCCGGACGAATTCGCCTGCTGCGGCCTGCCCATGGTCGCCAACGGCTTCTGGCAGGACGCCCGCGCCAATGCGGAGCGCAATCTCGCGGCGCTGGCCCGCTGGCGGGAGCGGGGCATTCCGGTCATTACCGGCTGCCCCAGTTGCGCCCTCATGTTCCGGACGGAACTGCCGGAATTTTTCCCGGATCTGGCCGAAAAGCACGGCCTGAGCCGGCTGGAGGACGCCCAGGAATTTCTGCTGGACTGCGCGGAACGCGGCGAGTTGCGGCTGGAGTCCGGAAACGGCGGCGCAAGCCTGCCGGAACTGCGCGTCATCTACCACGCGCCCTGCCATTTGCGCGCCCAGGGCAACGGCCTGCCCGGCCTGGAGCTGTTGCGTCGCCTGCCCGGCGTTACATCCCGGAACGCCGACGCGGGCTGCTGCGGCATCTCGGGCAGCTACGGCTTCAAAAAAGAAAAATACGCCATCGCCCAGGACATCGGCGCGGCACTGTTCAAAACCGTGCGCGAAAGCGGGGCCCATGTGGCCGCCTCCGAATGCGGCACCTGCCGCGTACAGATTCTGCACGGCAGCGGCCTGCCCTGCCTGCACCCCGTGAGCATCGTCCGGCAACGCCTGGAGGCCCTGCGCCCCGCATAACTTCTTTGTAACAAAAAATTCGGCGCCTACAATCAAGCGGCCCGCGTTTCCCATGCAGGAAAACATGCGGGCCGCTTGATTTCATCGAATATGTTACCCATCACGAGAAAAGGAAAACATGGCTTGAGATAGGCTTGCGGAACAGAAAAAATGAGGGAAATATTCCATATTTCTATTCTCGCGACATTGATAGCGCCTTCCATCAATTGATAAATGCTTTGCCGGGGCGAATCAATTTTATATATCTATATAAAATTGCATGTTATTTGCATTCAAACGGCATATGGGTTAAACTCTCTGTCTCCTCACAGGAGCCCCGCGGACCTGAGTTTTGAACGCTTCGGCACGCGGGCTTCCGTCCCTGACCGGAAAAGCCGCGCCTTGCTTATTTTCCGGCAACAATCGTTTTTGGAAGCAGCCCCCAAGGATCAATAAGGTATCTCCGCCATGGCAGCCATGAACAGAACCGGCTTTCCCCTGCTTCCACCACTGGCGGCGCTCCTGCTGGCGGCGCTCTGTCTGCTGTCGCCGCGTCCGGTGACGGCCCTGGCGGTTTCCAAAAGCCTGCCGCTCTACGCGCGGGATATGGAATTTTATTATCAGGACAAACGCCCGGAAGTGCTGCCCGGCATTTTGCGCGCTTTTGACGCCCAAGGCGTGCTGGCGCAGGGAGAAAAGCGGCTGATGGTGGCCGCCTTTCTGGCCGAGGCGCTACGGCGCGATCCGTCCGCGCGCCCACGCCTTCTGCCGCCGCCGGACTCGCTGAGCCGCGACGGCAGGCTCACCCTGGCCTGGATGGTCCATCTGGCCGGACTGCCCGACGAAGACAGTCTGCTGGCAGGGCTGCTCACCCCGGAAGACGCCCCCCTGCCGACCCAGATCCGCAACAGCCCCACGCCGCTGCTCCGCTGGGACATCTATGCGGAAAAGTCCGTCTTGCAGATGTACTGGGCGGCCTTTCTGGCCTCGGGCGACACGGACTATCTGGACAGCATCATCAATGCCGCCCTGCGCTACGCCCGGCTTAACGCACGCGGCCGCCAGCAGGACGCGGTTTTCCCGGTCTGCGCGGCGGCGGCCGCCTCACTCTATGAACTGGCGCCGCGCCACGCCGCGGTGCGCGCCCGCGTCGAACAGGCCCTTGAAGGCCGGTCCGGTCCGGAGGCCGACACCCTGCGGATCATTCTGCGCCGGGAGCGGCCCGGCGCTTCCTGAGCCAGCCGACAAAAATCACGCCTCAAAGCGCTTGGGACAGGCCAGACAGCAGGCGTCCGGCGCATTGTTCGCCAGGGCGGCGCGGAATTCCCTAAACGTCTCGCCGTTCCACAGTTCCCAGGGGTCGCCGTCACGCGCGTTGCCGAAAACCCGGCGGCGCGGCCCGTCTTCCCCGGCGGGCACATTGAGGTAGACGCAGGGCGAAAGCGCGCCGTCGGCGTCCACATACAGGCTGCGGGTCACGTTTTCACGGCAGCCGCCCGCGTCCGCCACCGCCCGAGGACCGGGCAGGGCATAATAAATTTCCCGTCCGCCCGTTGCCGCTTCGGCGGCGGCCCGCTCCAGCACGGCGCGGGCGCGGGCGATCTTGTCCGTCTCTTCCGGCGCGAAGGCCAGGACCGCCTGTGAGGGCGCGGCGATGTAATCCAGTGTGCTGACTACCGCCATGCGCACATCCAGTTCTTCCATGAGCCGGGGCAGACCGGCCGCCGCCTCAATCCTGTCGGCCAGCATCAGATAGGCCAGATGGACCTCCGGGAAGTTCTCTCCGGACACGGCGCGCCCTGAACGGCCGCGTTGGGCGGCCCGGACCATGCGGATGGCCTCGCAAACCCGCTCAAAGGACACTCCGGCCCGCGCCGCGTTGGAAGCCGCGTCCGTGCCCACTAGGGAAAAAGCCAGCATGTCCATGCCGCTCTCCACAAGGCGTGCGGCCAGGTCCGCGTCCATGTGCAGGCCGCAGGACGTGCTGGACACCCGACAGCCCGCCTTACGGGCCAGAGCCGCGAAGTCGAAAAAACGGGGATGCAGCAGGGGTTCCCCCCAGCCCTGGAGATGCGCCCGGCCCGAGCGGCGCAACAGAGGCCAGAGCGCCGCGAAAACCTCATCGGGCATATGGCGCGAGCGCCAGCTTCCGGTCTGGGTGGTATGCGGGCAGTAGACGCAGCGCCCGGCGCAACACGAGGTCACTTCCACCTGCACGCAGTCCAGGGGACGCTTCTCGCCCAGAAACAGCTCCCGCAGGCGCTCGCCCAGGCCGGGCGCGCGGAAGGCGGGATTTTGCAACAAATCATTTTCGGGCACGGCAATCTCCACAGGCCGGGCCAACCGCTCACCGCCCCAGCAGGCGCGTCAGCCAGCCCTTCTTTTGCAGGGTCCAGGAAGTTTCCACGCAGGGCAGGAAGGCGCTTGCGCCCCATTTTTTCTTGAAAAAGGCCACGCCCGGATGAATGCCCAGCCCCAGATTGAGCAGGCCGTGGCCGCGCTCCGCGCCTTCGGCGGCCAGAGCGGCCAGCAGCGCGTCCGCCGTACCCGGCGGCGCGTCGGGACGGCGGAAGGCGAACATATAGAACGCCGTGGAAAAGGAACTGTAATCGCCGATGGCGCACCCGACCAGAACGCCGTCAGCGCGGCGGGCGGAAAACAGGCGGGCCTGCGGCGCGGCGGCCAGATAGGCGGCCAAGTGCCGGAAAATATGGACGCTGCCCGGCTCCAGCGCGTTGGCGCGGGCGCGGCAAAAATCCTCCACCAGAGCCGCGTGCTCCGCTGTCCAGGAGTCCGCGCCGCCCTGCTCTATCACAATATCCCGCGCGGCCCGGCGCAGCATGTTCCGCAATTTCTGTCCGGCGGGCGGCAAGGGCAGGGGCAGGGACCAGAAGGCGTCCTCACCGCTTGGGGCGTCGGAGGGCGCGGCATGGGGCCGGGCGGCGGCCAGCACGGTAATCCGGGTCAGGCCGGGCAAGGCCAAAGCTTCGTCCACGGCCGCGTCCACAGCCCGCGCGTCGCGCGGGTCGCGCGGCGGATAGCCGACAAGCACCACCTCGCCTTCGCCCAGATGCCCCACGCACTCCCCGAACAGACGGGGACGCAGGCCGGACACGGCCCCCACATAGGGCAAGAGCTGCTCCGGCACCACGGCCTGGGCCGTGATCCGCGCCAGCCCGGCGGTCAGACTGGCGGCCGGACTGGCGGACAGACCGGCGGGGCCGCCCGTCAGAGGACCTCCCCCGCTTCCGGAAGTGCCGCGCGGCGTCACCAGCGCACCTCCCGGTCCCGGCGCCAGAGGGCGCGCAGCTTGTGCGAGAGGCCGGGCAGGCAACGCCGCACCCTGAAACCGTCCTCGGCCAGCATATGGCGCAGATTGACCATATGGGCCGCGCCCACGAAAACCGCGCAACGCCCTTCTTCCAGATACGGGCGCATCCGCTCCCGGAAACGCTGGTCGCGGACATTGACCACATAGCCCGTGCGGGTGGGAAATTCCGCGCTGGACCCCATCATCCGTTCGAGATCCCCGGCCAGATAGGCGCGCATGTTCCGACGGGACAGCGTCTTCCAGTCATTGCAGGCGCGCAGGTAGCGCAGCACCCGCTCCACGGGCACCGAATCCAGCGAGGCCAGTTGCTCTTCCAGATTTTCCATGCCGATCACATTCTTGCCCATCTCGTGCGCCACGCGCCAGGCCTCCATATCCACGGAGCCGCGCCAGCCCCGGCGTTCCAGAAAGGCCGTCCAGAGGGTGAAGAAAGCGCACCAAGGCCGCGCGTGGCACAAAAGCCAGCGCACGTCCGCCTTGCGCGCGCCCTCCATGCCCAGCCAGCGGACCAGCGGCCCTTCCGGCCCGCGCACCACCCGCTCCAGACGACGGATTTCCTCTTCCTCAAGCATCTCCAGCAAGGGCTTGTGGTCCGGCGGCGGCGTTTTGCCGTGCCGGTCCACGGCGGCCAGAAAATCCTCGTCCAGCGGACCTTCGAACAGGACGTTGTCCACCTTGCGGAACAGGCGGATAAAGGAGGTTTCAAAGGAATAGCAGAAAAAATGGGCCGTGCCGCCGATCCAGGACAGCCTGCTGTTCTTCTCCACTTCCCAGAGCATGGCGAAGGGACGCTGGGAAGGCCGCGTCTCCTCCAGAGAGGGCGGCGGCGCGGCGGCGGCCCGCAGCAGGGCCAGGGTCAGGGCGCGGGCCGTGTCCTCGCGCGCGCCTCGCGGCGCTTCCTCCCAAGCGGCCATAACGTAGGGCAGGTAGGGACGGCCGCCCCATTTGCGCTTGAAGTGCAAAATGCCCTCGTTGACGCCCAGCCCCAGATGCACATAGCGTTTGCCCGCCTTGCGGGCGTTTTCCAGCATGGCCGCAAAAAGCAGGTCCGCCGCGTGGGGCGCGTAGTGCGCGCGGGAATGCGCGCCGAGCACGTAGGAAGTGAATTTTTCCGGCGCGTAATCCAGCAGCAGACAGGCGGCCAGACGGCCTTCCCGGTCCCAGGCATTGAGCAGGCGCAGATGACCGTCCGCCTCCGCCAGAGTTTCGGGCGTGCGGGCATACAGCTCCCGCACGTGCGGGGCTAGGGGTCTGCCTTCCTTCCGGTCCGCGCGGCCCATGAATTCCGCCCAGAGCCGCCGGTGGTCCGGGGTGAATTCGCCGCTTTCCTCCACCCGCAGGGCCGTCGCCGCGCGGCGCAGCGGCCCGCGCAGCCGGGCCGGAGGCTCGGTCCCGGCCGGAAGCAGGTAAAAGCGGTCCCGGTCCACGATATGGGCATGCAGACGCGGCGGCAGGTCCGGCCCCACGGCCCAGCAGCTCACGGCTCCGCTTTTTTCCAGCGCTTCGGTGAGAGCCGTCTCAAAGGCCGCGTGGCTGTATTTGCCGCGCAGGGGATAGGCCACGGCCATGAGCCAATCCCCGGCGGCCAGAAAAAGATACGGTCCCACGCAAAAAGGCGCGCCCTGGGACATGGCCCGCATCAGCGGCAGGGAATGCTCCGGCACGCGGGCCAGAGCGTTGATGCGGGTGAGAAAATCAATTTCCATACAATTACAAAAAATGTTTTCCAAAAGGCTGTTTCAAGTTTTGCTTCTCCCAAGATGCATTTTGTCTTTTGACGCAGTCCAAGGGGCAAAAGACGCTTGGGAGAGGCAAAACCTAGTGGGCGGTGCCCCAGTCATGCCCCGTCCCCCAATCCACCACCAGCGGCACGGAAAGCGCCTCGCCGCCGGGGGTCACCGCGCCCATCAGGGCGGCCACCCGCGCGCCGGCCTCGGGCCCGGCGTCTTCCGGCGCTTCCAGCAAAAGTTCGTCGTGCACCTGCAACAGCAGGCGGGCGTCCATGCGCCGCAGTTCCTCGTCACGGGCCACGGCCAGCATGGCCAGCTTGATGATGTCCGCCGCCGAGCCCTGGATGACCGTGTTGATGGCCTGCCGCCGGGCCAGGGCGAAGGCCTGGCCGTTGGCCGAGAGAATGTCAGGCAGCAGACGGCGGCGGCCGCCCAGGGTGGTCACGTAGCCTTGGCGCTTGGCCGTGGCCTCCACCTCTTCATAGAAATTTTTAAGGCCCGTGAGCCGCTCGAAATAACGGGCGATGAATTCCTTGGCCTCGGCGCTGCTGATCTTGAGCTCCTGGCCCAGCTTCTGCGCGCCCATGCCGTAGATCAGGCCGAAGTTGATGGTCTTGGCGTTACGGCGCTGGTCCGGGCTGACCGCATCGGCGGGCAGATCATACACCAGGGCCGCGGTGCGGGCGTGGATGTCCTCGCCCCGGCGGAAGGCGTCCAGCAGAGCCGCGTCCTGGGACATATGGGCCAGCACGCGCAGCTCCACCTGAGAGTAGTCGGCGGAAACCAGGGTACGGCCCGGCCCGGCGATGAAGCAGGCCCGCATGCGCTTGCCCAGCGGGCCGCGCACCGGGATGTTCTGCAGATTGGGATTGCTGGAGGAGAGTCGCCCGGTGGCCGTGGCCTTCTGGTTGAAGGTGGTGTGGATGCGGCCTTGCCCGTCCACCAGGCGCGGCAGCGGATCCAGATAGGTGGAGCGCATTTTCTCCAGTTTGCGGAATTGCAATATGCTGTCCACCACGCTGTGGCGTCCGGCCAGTTTTTCCAAGGTCTGCTGGCTGGTGGAAGCCTGTCCGCCCTTGGTCTTGCGCGGCGAGGGCAGATTCAGGGTGTTGAACAGCACATCGCCCAGTTGCTGGGCCGAGCGGATGTTGAAGGTCGTGCCCGCCGCCGCGTACACCTCTGCGGTGAGGCGGTCCAGCTCATGCTGCACGTCGGACAGAAAAGCCTGAAACGCGGCGGCGTCAATGGCCACACCGCGCCCCTCCATCTCGGCCAGCACCGGCGTGAGCGGGAGTTCCAGGGCATTGTACAAGTCGCGCAGGTCGTCGCGGGCCAGGCGGTTTTCCAGCGCTTCGGCCATGGCCAGCGCCAGCCGGGCCGGGCCGCCGCCCTCCGGTTTCAGGGAGGCTCCCCAGCGCGCGGCCAGCCGGGGCCAGCCGTAGTCGCTTTCCTCGGGATTGAGCAGATAGGCGGCCAGGCCCAGATCGAAACAGCGCGGCGGCGTTTCGCCCAAAGGCAAATCGCGCCAGCAGGGCGCGGCGGTGAGCAGGGCCTTGAGGTCGGCCACCACCAGCCGCCGGGCCGGTTGCAACCAGACGCAGAGAGCATCCATGCGTCCGGTCCAGCAGTATTCCGCCACGTCCGCAGCCCCGGACAAGGAATCGCCCACGGCCAGATGCGGCGGCTGCTTGGGGCCCTGCGGCCAGATCAGGGCCACCGGGCGGCCCGCGCAGTCCGGCAGGGAGGCCGCGTCGGACAGTTCGGGCGCCAGGGGTTCCTCCACCGCTTCCAGCAGGCTCATCTGCGCGCCCGCGCGGATCTGAGGACGCGCCGCGCCGCCGGGCTGCGCGGACGCGGCTGAAGCCGTTTGTACCCCGTTCTTCCGCGTGGCGGCCGCGTCGGCGGCCTCAGCAAGAGGCGCGGCAGTGCCGGCCTGCTCCACCGGACGCGACGCAGCCGTCTCATCCTCGCTCAAGCGGCGCAGCAGCGCGGCCATTTCCCGGCGCAGGGCGAAAAGTTCGAATTCCTCGGCCAGGGAGCGGCATTCAGGCACGTCCAGCGGCTGCACGGCCAGATCGTTCAGATGCAGATCCGTGCAGACCTGGAGCGAGAGCGTGGTCAGTTCGCGCCAAGTGAACATGTCCTCCAGATGGCCGCGCATCTTGTCCTGGATTTTGGGCGGCAGCAGGGCGAAATGATCCCGGATGTCCTCCAGACTGGGGCAGATCTCGAAAATCTGGCGCGCGGTCTTGGGGCCGATGCCCGGCACGCCGGGGATATTGTCGCTGGCGTCGCCCACCAGGGCCTGCACGTCGGGCCACTGGGCCGGGCTGACCCCGCTTTCGGCCCGGAATTCGGCCTCGCTGAGCAGTTTTTCCTCGCGCGCCGCCGGATCCCACATATAGACGTTGGGGCCCAGACACTGCTTCAGATCCTTGTCGCCGCTGACGATGACCACCGGATGCTCGGCGGAAAAACGGGCCGCCAGGGAGGCTATGCAGTCGTCGGCCTCGCAGCCCTCGGAAATTTCCAGCTTGAGGCCCAGCGCCCGCACCATGCGCAAGATGGGGTCGATCTGGCGCGCCAGATCCTCGGGCATGGCGTCACGGTTGGCCTTGTAGAGCGGAAAAATCTCGTGCCGGAAATTCTTGCCCTTGCCGTCCTTGACGAAAGCGAAATACCTGGGCCGCTCCTCGCGCAGGATGCGCAAGAGCACGCGGGTCACCACCACCAGGGCGTTGGTGGGAAAACCGTCGGAGCGCTGCATATTTTTATTGGCAAAAAATCCCCGGTAAATAAAGGCGGAACCGTCCATCAAAAAAATGGGATCAGCGGCAAGGCCCAGGCGTTCTTTCAGTGACATGGCGGCAGTGGGGTTGAGGTTTGCGCGGTGCGGCCGGCGCCGCTGCTTGCGGAGAACAGATGCTGCGGGTATAGTATAGGGATGGAAACAAGTCCGCAAGTGACAGCTTCGGCCAGGGGGCCGCTCTGGCTCGTAAACGTGGGCGGCCGCTGGAATATGGAAGAGCCCTGGCCCGAAGAGGCCGACGCGGCTCTGACCGGCCTTGCGGACCAACGTGTGCGCGAACTGCGCCTGGAGGCTACGGATCTGGGCCAGTGGGACACCAGCCTGCTGGTCTTTCTGGTCCAGTTGGTCAAGGCCGCGCGCGCCCGCGAGCTCTCCGTGGAGCTGGATTTGCCGGAAGGCCTGAAACGCCTGCTGCACATGGCCTTCGCCGTGCCCGCCCAGGAAGGCGCGGCCCGCAAAAAAGCCGACACGTCCTTTTTATACCGGATGGGGGACAGCGTCGTCTCCCTGCCGCCCAAGGCGGCGGACTTTCTCAATTTCTGCGGCGAAGTCACGCTCTCGCTCTGGCGGCTTTTCCTGGGCCGCGCCAAGATGCGCCCGCAGGATTTCGTGGCGGCCATGCACGAATGCGGCGTGCAGGCCCTGCCGATCATTTCCCTCACCAGCCTGCTCTTCGGCCTGATCCTGGCCTTTGTGGGCGCGGTGCAGCTGACCCAGTTCGGCGCGCAGATCTATGTGGCGGGCCTGGTGGGCATCGGCATGCTGCGGGTCATGGGCGCGATCATGGTGGGCGTGGTCATGTCGGGCCGGGTGGGCGCGGCTTACGCGGCCCTCATCGGCACCATGCAGGTCAACGAAGAAGTGGACGCCCTGTCCACCCTGGGCATTTCGCCCGTGGACTTTCTGGTGCTGCCGCGCGTGCTGGCACTCACGGCCATGGTGCCCCTGCTGACCCTCTACGCCGACCTCATGGGCGTGCTGGGCGGCTATCTGGTGGGCGTTATGATGCTGGGCCTCAACCCCATGGAATATTTCAACGCCACCACCCAGATGGTGCCCTTCAAGCATGTGATCATCGGCCTGGTCTACGGCACGGTGTTCGGGGTCATCATCGCCGTGGCAGGCTGCTATCAGGGCATGCGCTGCGGGCGCAGCGCCCAGGCCGTGGGTCAGGCCACCACCACGGCGGTGGTCCATTCCATTGTGGGCATCATCGTGGCCACGGCCGTCATCACCGTCATCTGCAACGTGCTGGGCGTCTGACATGACCAGGGAAACGGACGCGAAAAATACGCCGACGGCGGAACCCGCCGGAACGGACGGACGCGAGATCCGGGTCAGCGTGCGTGACCTCCAGGTAGGCTACGGCTCTTTTGTGCTCATGCGCGACGTGAATTTCGACGTGCGCGCCGGAGATGTCTTTTTCATCATGGGCGGTTCGGGCTGCGGCAAAAGCACTCTGCTGCGGGTGCTCATGGGCCTCAAGTCCCCCCAGGCCGGACAGGTGCTCTACGACGGCACGGACTTCTGGGGCGGCGGCGAGGACGCGCGCCGCCGGATCATGCGCCACGCGGGCGTGCTCTTCCAGGGCGGAGCGCTGTGGAGTTCCATGACCCTGGCCGAAAATGTGGGCCTGCCCCTCCAGCAGTACACGGACCTGGACGACGAGGAAATCCGCGAGCAGGCCTCACTCAAGCTGGCCCTGGCCGGACTGGCCGGCTTTGAGGATTACTACCCTTCGGAGATCAGCGGCGGCATGCGCAAGCGCGCCGGTCTGGCCCGCGCCCTGGCCCTGGACCCCCGGATCCTCTTTCTGGACGAGCCCTCCGCCGGTCTGGACCCGGTCAGCTCACGTCTGCTGGACGATCTGATTCTGGAACTGCGGGACACCCTGGGCACCACTTTCGTCATTGTCTCCCACGAACTGGCCAGCATTTTTTCCATTGCCAGCAACAGCATCTTTCTGGACGCCAAGACCCGCTCGGTCACGGCCAGGGGCAATCCCAACGAACTGGTCCGCGACCCCCATACCGAAAAACGCGCTCTGCTCTTCCTGACCAGAGGCGGCGGACGCGAAGCCCCCGCCGCCGGCCTCGCCGGTGACGCCGGGACAGCCCCGCCGGACAAGGATATCTCAGCATGACCTCACAAGCATACAAAACAACGGTGGGCGCTTTTGTGCTGGGCGGCATCGCCCTCTTCGCCCTGGGCGTGATCCTGCTGGGCGGGGGACGCCTGTTCAGCAGCGACGTCGAATACGTGCTGTATTTCGACGGTTCGGTGAGTGGCCTTTCCATCGGCGCGCCCGTGGTCTTTCGCGGCGTGCCCATGGGCAGCGTCACCCAGATCAGCCTGGTGGCCAATTCGCGCGACTCCAACGTGACCATCCCGGTGCTCATCCGCATTGACGAAAAAAGCTTCGTGCGCTCCAGCGGCACAGGCGTTTCCGAGTCCTTCCAGCAGGAGATCATCCGACGCATGGTCCAGCGCGGCCTGCGCGCCCGTCTGCAGTTGCAGAGCCTGATCACCGGCCAGTATCGCGTGGAGCTGGATTTTTATCCGGACACCCCGGCCAATTTCCGCTCCTCCACGCCGGACCTGGAAATTCCCACCGTGCCCTCGCCCATTGACACGCTCCAGCGCACCCTGGCCAAACTGCCCCTGGAGCAGATGGTCCATTCGCTGGATTCCATTCTGGAGAACCTGTCCCAGGCCCTGGCCGACGGCAAGCTCAAGGAGGGCATCGCCGCTTTTGCGGGCACCTTCGCCGAGGCGCAGCAGATACTCAAAGACAGCCCCCTGCGCAACGCGGCGGACAGCGCCCTGCAGCAGATCGACGGCGCGGCCAAGGCCGTGCGCCAGGAACTGCCCGGCGCGCTGGCGGCCTTCCGCGACGCCATGACCAATATGGCCCAGGCCGCCGAACAGTTGCGCAGGGCCACGGGATCGGCCGAGAGCGTGCTGGGGCGCGATTCACCGACCATGAACGACCTGCGCCGCCTGCTCAAGGAAGCCATCGCCGCGGCCCGTTCGCTGCGCGATCTCACGGATATGCTTGAACGCAACCCGGAAGCTCTGCTCAAGGGCAAAAAAGGAAAACGCTGATGTCACGCCGCCTTGTATTGCTGGCCGCGCTGCTGACGCTGCTGACCGCCTGCGGCCGCAGCACGCCCACAAATTATTATCTGCTGGAAAGTTCATTGGGACCGGTGCAGGCCGACGGCCTGCCCGCCAAAAGCCTGCGCGTGGCCCAGGTCAACGTGCCGGAATATCTGGACCGCAACGGCATCGTCAGCCGCGTGGACGGCCGGACCCG
This sequence comes from Desulfovibrio porci, assembly GCF_009696265.1. Lineage (NCBI taxonomy): Bacteria > Pseudomonadati > Thermodesulfobacteriota > Desulfovibrionia > Desulfovibrionales > Desulfovibrionaceae > Desulfovibrio > Desulfovibrio porci. The sequence continues at coordinate 88,088 of NZ_VUMH01000006.1, read as the reverse complement.
TCTGATCATAGCCGAGTTCCACGCCTGGGCCGAACCGCTGGGGCACGGCGTGCGCCGCGTCGTCCAGGAAACGCTGACCCCGCCGCTGCTGGCCGGGGGCGTCAATGTGCTGCCCTCCGGCGACGAGAGCAGCGGCGACTTCACCCTGCTGCTGGACGTGCAGCGCCTGGACGGAAATTTTGACGACAAGGCCGTGCTGGAGGCGCGCTGGTCGCTGCGGAACAGGGACGACGCCATTCTGGGCCGGGGCATCTATGCCGCCGAGGAAATGGTGGGGGGCAAAACCTATGACGTGCTGGTGAGCGCGGAAAGCCGCCTGGTACGCCGTATGGCGGAGTACCTGTCCGAAAAGCTGCCGCCGCTGATGGCCGGGAAAAAGTCGTGAGCCTCGCCGCCCCCTCCATTGCCAGCCGCGTGCTGATCGTGGACGATGCGCCGGAAAACCTGCGCATTCTGAGCGAAAGCCTGCGCGGGGACTATACCATCATGTTCGCCAAAAACGGCCAAGACGCCCTGCGCCTGGCCGCAGGCGACCCCACGCCGGACCTCATCCTGCTGGACGTGATCATGCCCGGCATGAACGGCTATGACGTCTGCCGCCGACTCAAGGAGTCGCAGCGCACCCGCGACATTCCGGTCATGTTCATCACGGCCCAGAACGAGGAAGTCGATGAGGCCGAGGGTCTTTCCCTGGGCGCGCAGGACTACATCAAAAAACCCTTTCAGGCCTCGCTGGTGCGCAGCCGTGTGGCCAACCAGCTGGAATTCAAACGCTACCGCGACCACCTTAAGGAACTGGTGGACGAGCGCACCCGCCAACTGGCCCTGACCCAGGAAGCCACCATTCACGCCATGGCCAGTCTGGCTGAATGGCGCGACCCGGAGACAGGAGCGCACATCAAGCGCACCCAGAATTACGTGCGGGCCCTGGCCGAACACATGGCGTCGCTGCCCAAGTACGCGGAACAGCTTAACGCGGACACCATCTCCTGGCTGTACCTGTCCGCGCCCCTGCACGACGTGGGCAAGGTGGCCATTGCCGACGCCGTGCTGCAGAAGCCGGGGCCGCTGACCGACGAGGAATACGAGGCCATGAAGGAACACACCGTGCGCGGGCGCGCGGTGCTGGCCTCGGCCGAGCAGGTGCTGGGCGGCAATTCCTTTTTGCGCGTCGCCAGCGACATCGCCTATTGCCACCACGAACGCTGGGACGGCATGGGCTATCCGCGCGGACTCAAGGGTGAGGAAATTCCCCTCTCGGCCCGGTTGATGAGCGTGGCCGACGTTTACGACGCCCTGCGCAGCCAGCGCGTCTACAAGCCGCCCATGAGCCACGACATGGCCGCAAAAATCATCCTGGCCGGACGCGGCACGCAGTTCGACCCGGATGTGGTGGACGCTTTCGCGGCCATTCAGGACCAGTTCCGGAACATTGCGGAGCACTATTCCGACCAAGATGAGGCCGACAGTCCGGCCGGAGCGCACGCCCGATAAGCGAAACCCCGCCGGGACGACCCGGCGGGGAAACAGTCGCGGACGCAAGGCGCGCCTTTTGGACGGCTCCGCCTACTGGTTGATCATCACCTTGGCCGGGCGCAGCAAGCGGTCGCCCAGCTTGTAGCCCCGCTGGAGCACGCGGGCCACCACGCCGGGGGCGAGATCCGGCCTGGCCTCAAAGCCCACGGCCTCGTGCACTTCCGGGCTGAATTCCTCGCCCTCTTCGCCCAGCGGCGTCAGGCCGTGTTTGGTCACGGCTTCCAGCAGCAGTTTGCGGGTCATGGCCACGCCCTGCAACATGTCCTTGCAGGCCTCGTGCTTGCTTCCGTATTGCAGGGCCAGATCCAGATTGTCCAGCGTGGGCAGCAGATCGCTGAGCACCTTTTCGGCGGCATAGCGCATCTGTTCCTGATGCTCGCGGTTGAGACGCTTTTTGAAATTGTCCATTTCCGCGGCCGAGCGCAGGCGCAGCTCTTCTACCTCGGCCTTGATGCGCGCCTCGACCTGCGACTGTTCCGCCGCGGCCTCCGCGTCTTCCGCCGCCAGGGCTTCTTCGCCGTCCGGGTTCAGGCCCTCCTGATCCGGCCGGGATTCGCCGTTTTCATCTTGCAATTCCTCGCCGGCCTGAGCCGCCCGCATATATGACTGCATCGTATGACGCCGCATGCTTCCTCCTGAAACGCGCCCCGACAACGTCATCCGGCGGATGCACACTAGGGCGGTGTATATCTGTATTGAGTAAGGTCGCCGCGCCCCGCTGTCAAGATGCGGCCGCGCCGGTGAAGTTCATTGCCGCCGCGCGCCTCGACATTTTTGCGTCCCTCCTGTATATTAGTCCGATTGCTGAGAGGACTAGCTTATGACATGCCGTATTTTGACCCTACAGACTGATCAGGAATGGCCCAAAGCCGCCCAATGGCTGAAGGGCCGCAGCAACCCCGGCGACGGGGTTGAAAACGCGGTGCGGGACATGCTCACCGCCGTGCGGGAGAAGGGCGACGACGCTCTTGTTGATTTCACCCGCCGTTTCGACTGTCCGGATTTCGCGCCGCCCCTGCGCGTGAGCGAACAGGAAATCGCCCGCGCCGCCGCCTCGGTTTCCGTGGAAAGCCGGGAGCAGATCAGCGGAGCCGCAGCCAATATCCGCGCCTTCCACGAAGCCCAGTTGGAGAAATCCTGGTTTCTGACCCGCCCGGACGGCAGCATTCTGGGCCAGCGGGTTCTGCCTGTGGACGCCGTGGGTCTGTACGTGCCCGGCGGCCAGGGCGGCAACACGCCTCTGGTTTCCAGCCTGCTGATGAACGCCATTCCCGCCCAGGTGGCGGGCGTGCCGCGCCTGGCGGTCTGCACTCCGCCCCGCAAGGACGGCAGCGTCAATCCGCATATTCTGGCCGCCGCCCATCTGCTGGACATCGACGAAGTCTACCGCGTGGGCGGAGCCTGGAGCATCGCGGCCCTGGCCTACGGCACGCCGAGCCTGCCGCCCGTGGACGTCATCGCCGGGCCGGGCAATATTTATGTCACCACGGCCAAGCGCCTGGTTCAGGGCACGGTGGGCATCGACATGATCGCCGGGCCCAGCGAAGTCCTGGTGCTGGCCGATTCATCGGCCAATCCCGCCTGGATCGCGGCGGACATGCTCTCCCAGGCCGAGCACGATCCCCTGGCCTCGGCCATCTGCATTACGGACGACCCCCGGCTGGCCGAAAGCATCCAGCAGGAGCTGGACAGCCAGTGCGCGAGCCTGCCCAGAGCGCAGACCGCCGGGCGCTCGCTGCTGGACTGGGGGGCCATCGTGGTGGTGCCCAACCTCAGCGTGGCCGTGGCCGTGGCCAATCGCGTGGCCCCGGAGCATCTGGAAATCTGCACCCGCGACCCCTGGGCCGTGCTGCCGCACATCCGTCACGCGGGCGCGGTCTTCATGGGCCAGCACAGCCCCGAGGCTGTGGGCGACTACTACGCCGGGCCCAACCATGTGTTGCCCACCCTGGGCACAGCGCGCTTTTCCTCGGCCCTTTCCGTGCAGACCTTCTGCAAAAAAACCAGCATCGTGGCCGCGTCCTCGGCCTTTCTGCTGCAAAACGCCCCGGCCATTGCCGCGCTGGCCCGTCTGGAAGGACTGGAAGCCCACGCCCGCTCGGTGGAAGCCCGCCGGCACAAATAGCGCACAACAGGAGCCCCCATGAAAGTCGTCGTCAAAACGGACATCACCGCCTATCCCCTGCTTTCGCGCGGCAAAGTGCGCGACATCTACAACGTGGACGAAAAAACCCTGCTCATCGTCACCACGGACCGCATGTCGGCCTTTGACGTGATCATGAGCGAGCCCATTCCCTACAAGGGCGTGATCCTGAACAAGATCACCCTGTTCTGGATGGAAAAATTCAGGGACATCATTCCCAACCATCTGCTAGAAAGCGACGTGAGCCGCTTCCCCTCCGCCCTGGATCCCTGGAAGGACGAGTTGGAAGGCCGCGCCGTGCTGGTGCGCAAGGCCAAGCCCCTGCCGGTGGAATGCATCGTGCGCGGCTATATCACGGGTTCCGGCTGGAAGGACTATCAGGCCACCGGCCAGGTCTGCGGCTACACCCTGCCCGAGGGTCTGCGCGAATCGGACAAACTGGAACCCGCCCTGTTCACGCCCTCCACCAAGGCGGAACTGGGCCGGCACGATGAAAACATCAGCGTGGCCGAGGCCGCCCGCCTGCTGGGCGAGGACACGGCCCGCCTGGCGGAAAAGACCTCCCTGGCCATTTACGAGGCCGGGCGCGCCTTTGCCGCCGGACGCGGCATCATCGTGGCGGACACCAAATTTGAATTCGGCTTTATCGACGGCCGTCTGCACCTCATCGACGAAGTGCTCACGCCCGATTCCTCGCGCTTCTGGCCCGCTGACCAGTACAAGGCCGGTCAGGGCCAGCCCAGTTTCGACAAGCAGTATCTGCGCGACTGGCTCAAGAAGCAGCCCTGGAACATGCAGCCGCCCCCGCCGCATCTGCCCGAGGAAGTCATCCGGGCCACGGCGGACCGCTACAAGGAAGCCTACGAAATTCTGACCCGGGAAATATAACGGGCATCGCCCTTTGCATAAACACCAACCAAAGGCCGGCGCGCCGGCTTGTTTTCAAGGAGAAGCCATGCTGCTGCAAGGTAAAAAAGCCCTGATCATGGGGCTCGCCAACAATAGAAGCATTGCCTACGGCATAGCCTCATGTCTTAAAGCCCAGGGGGCCCGGCTGGCCTTCAACTACGTGGGCGACGCCATCAAAAAACGTGTGGAACCCCTGAGCGAGGAACTCGGCGGGGAGTTCACCTTCCAGTGCGACGTCTGCGACGACGCCCAGATTCAGGCCGCCGCCGACCTGGTCAAGGAAAAATGGGGCGATCTGGACATTCTCGTGCATTCCGTGGCCTTCGCCAACCGCGAGGATCTGGCGGGCCGCTTCGTGGATACCTCGCGCGACGGCTTCAAGCTGGCCCTGGAGGTTTCCGCCTACTCGCTCACCGGGCTCTGCCGGGCCTTCGAGCCCCTGCTCCACGACGGCAGCTCGGTGATCACCATGACCTACCACGGCTCCACCAAGATCATTCCCGGCTACAACGTCATGGGCGTGGCCAAGGCCGCCCTGGAAGCCTCGGTGCGTTACCTGGCCTATGACCTGGGCCCCAAGGGCGTGCGCGTCAACGCCCTCAGCGCCGGGCCCATCAAGACCCTGGCCGCCTCGGCGGTGTCCAGTCTCAAGGACATTTTCAACCATGTGGAAACCCATGCCCCCCTGCGTCGCAACGTCAGCACCACGGATGTGGGAGGCGCGGCGGTCTTTCTGGCTTCGGAGCTCTCCCACGCTATCACCGGCGAAGTGATCTACGTGGACAGCGGCTTCAACCAGATCGGCATTTCGGCCTGACGGCGGCCCCGCCATGGACTATCTGACCCTCAACGCTCTGGGCATTACCCTGCTGGCCGCCTTCGGCCTCTGGGCCTTTCAGCGCGGAGCGCGGGGCGGCAAAAAACGTCCGCCGCGCTCCGGTGAGGACAAGAAGACGAAAGACAAATCCTGAACCGGCCGACGGCACGGGAAAAAACATGTTCTGGAGCATTCTGGCCATTGTGATTGTACTGGCCTTGGCCTGGCTTTTCAAAAAAGGCTGCGAAGGCACCCCCTTCGCCAATCACAGCCCGTGAGCGCCGTATATTGAGCACCTCCGGTGGAGGGAAAAAAGCGATACGCCCCCCGGCGGCAAGCCGCCGGACAATTTATGGTGATGCGGGCCGCACTTTTTGCTTGCGACTGACACGGTTTTAGCATATACAGATTCGGCTTTATGGACGAGCGTCAACGCTGGTCCATTTATGGAGAGGTGTCCGAGCTGGTCTAAGGAGCACGATTGGAAATCGTGTGTGCGTTAACAGCGCACCGGGAGTTCGAATCTCCCCCTCTCCGCCAGACATTACGGGGTTACCGCATTGCGGTAACCCTTTTTTATTGGCGGAACTTTCGCAATTGGTGATCGTCTGAAAAATCTCCGCCGCCTTCCTGTCACTTCAAGATCATGCGAATAGATCCTCCTGGTCTTGGGTTCTTCTTGTGCCCATTGCGGCTCTCTGAAGTTCGCGGCCGGGAGATGCCCCAAAGGTATGTGCACCGGAGTGCACGGTCCACTTGACGTCGCTTTTGGCGCGGTATTCCCAACTGCCATTGTAATCATCTGTCGTTACCTGGCCGCATGGAGCTCTGGATATTTCCCGCAGACATTTTTCCATGCGGTATCCTCCTCAGGCCCGACGACCCATTGCATAGGCTTCTTTCATAACCGGCATGGATTGAACAGCTCCGGCTTCATATACGCCTTTTCCGTAAATGACGCCACGCTCAACGGAACCCTTGAGGCATTTGGCAAAGCCGCGAAAACATTCGAGCGTACAGTCCATGACCGTGTCACTATTCTCTGCTGCTGTCATAATGTGGTAAAACTCCTTGTTTTTGATGGTCAGCCATTGCGCCACAGTGCGATCAATGAGGGGCTTCATCCGGGCATCAATGGCATAGAAATAGACGGGACTGGCCATGACGATCACATCGGCGTCATTCATCTTGTCGAGGATATCCGCCATATCATCCTTGATGGCACAGACGCCGCCGCTGTTCTTGCAGTGGTAACAGGCCAGACAATAGCCGATTTTCTTGTCACGCAAGAAAATCGTTTCCACATGATGCCCGCTTTCCTCCGCGCCGCGCGTGAATTCACGGCACAAGGCGGCGGAGTTGCCGTTTTTGCGCTGGCTGCTCGCCGGAACAAGAAACTGTTTGCTCATGGTTTTCTCCTTTATCTTTTGAAGCCGAGTTTCTTCAGCCATTCCGCCACGCCGGATTCCGCCTGCTCCATGCGGTTCCGGGAAATGGTAAAGTCTTCTCTTACGACATGGGCTTTCGGCTGGAGTCCGGCAATGGTCTCAATGGCGTCGGAAAAGCCGCTGCCGCCATGCGTGGCGAACGGGATGACGGTCTTGCCGGATGAAACAGCGGAATCCGCAGTGGAGTTTTTATGGTTTGCCGTTGCCTGGTACGCCGGACACGGCATCAAAGTGGAGCGCGTCCTGACGGATAACGGCTCTTGCTCCACGTCGTGGAAGCTCCGAAAAGCTTGTTGCGAGCTGGGCATAAAGCATAAGCGCACACGGCCTTATCATCTCAACCTGGTGGTAAGGCGGAACGGTTCATCAGGACGACCTTAAAAGAGTGGGCATACGCAAGAACGTATACTCATTCGTGAAAACGAACAGCGTATCTGCCGATCTGGACGCAATGTTACAATTTCCTGCGTCCCCACACAGCTCTTGGCAGAAAACCTCCAGCCTCAAAACTCTCTGCGGGGTGAACAACGTGTTGACACTCTACATCTACCGCCGTCAGATTGCCGCCCGGCGCAAACTCCGGCCTCTTCCCCATGTGGACAGCACCCGGACGCGGCGGATGCCGCCGGATTTGTACAAGGCCAGAAGCTTCGAGTGGCACTCCCTACGGCGCGCAAGAGTTTTTTCTGAACCAGGATGAACGCCTGCCCGTTGACGTCGTGCATGCCGAGCATGTCTGGTGGTTTCCGGAAGAGGAAGGACCGGACTTCGGCTGCTTCAGAAGCAACGCCAACTTGCTCTTCGGGCATGAACATTTTGATCCGGACAGCGGCGCGGAACCGCTTAAGTGCCTGCTCTGCAGGGTGGAAGTCTGCGCCCCGCCCCCTGAAAAAAGCAAGGAACATGGCGAACGGAAATTCGTCATGTTCCTCACATCCGTTTCCGCGTCCCGGCCGTGCCCGGCGTTCACGGCCCCTTTGCTCTGTGCTGTCGTTCCTTGCCGCATTGGGGGAGCTTTGCGCCTGATGCTCTCGCTGATGGTCTGTACAGCGACGCCAACGCGCAGCAATATATCCGCATTGCGGGAATCTCCAGCCTGCCGCAAACCTGCCGCATTCCCCTACCCGGCGCGCGATAGCCCACGCGCCCCCTTCTCCGGCACCCGCCAGAAACTATACGCTCGGACAGTTGTCCGGAATCCGCTGCATCGGCGTCGCAGCAAGCTTAACACATTATTGAAGCCCGATGCCCGCGGCACAACACGCGCCGCATTGCGCCTTCGAGCTTCCCCGTCCACATTGCGGAGTATTTTCCCCTTCCCACGGGAGAGGCAATGAGGCCGCTGAGTCACCGACGGAATCGGTTCAGCCGCCCCCACAGGCTGGACAGCTAGGTAAATTTCTGCCATTAAATTAATAAGATATGAGGACCGCCCCGGTCAGGAAGGAAAGTGCATGGTTCAAAGCATGAATTTGAGGATGAAGCTGTTTCTCCTGATAACCCTGATAGTTACCATTACATTCAGCGTTGTAGGCCTTGTCGTCTCCTACCGGAGCATGGAGATGTCCAGAGAAGACGCTTTATCGTTGGCAGATCAAATGGCGGCCAAATACAGCTACGAAATAAAATCGGAACTTCAGGCAGCCCGTGTTTCATCAGAATCCCTGATGACGGTCTTCAAAACATTGATAGATCGCGGTGAAGCCGACAGGGACACCCTGAATGCGATTCTGCAGAATTCATTAAAACAAAAAAAATACATTATTTCATTCTGCGTGGCTTTCGAACCGAACAAACTGGACGGCAAAGACGCTGAATACGCCGGGCAATACCCGTTTTACGACAAGTCCGGCCGCTATGCGCCGTATTGGAGCATGCAGAATGGGGAAATAAGCGTAGAGCCTCTGTCGGATTTTGATGGAGACGCCTGGTATGCCGGGGCCAGAAATTCAGGAAAAGAATATATTACTGACCCTTTTTTCTATGACGTACAGGGAACGCCGGTATTGATGACAAGTCTGGTCTTTCCCATACTGATAAATGACGAATTTATTGGAATCGTTTCTTCCGATATGGCTTTGGAAAGCCTGCAGGATATGGTTTCACATGTCAATACCAGCGGCCTGAATGAATACACTGAAATCTACTCAAACGCTGGCATTATCGTCGCGCACCCTGAAGATCAGTACTTCAATAAAAATATTTATGCCACATCCGTATATAATATGCTGATATCAGATCCTTCCAAAGCCGGAGAAGCTTTGGAAATCGCAAACAATTATGTAAAAAATATGTCCCCGCAAGGCATGGGCGATAAAACGGCGGCCAACGAATACCATAACGCAGTCGCTTTTGTTGAAAACCTTGCCGCATATGCCGTGAAATCCGACGCTGCGAAACTGGATTTAGCCCTGCTTCCCAACATTCTGGCCAAGGAACTTCTGCAATTGGACGCGAAACGAGCCGCCGTTGCTGAAGAAGCGACCTCTTCAATTAAAAAAGGGAAAATGTTTTCCGTTACGGAAGATGGCTATTACAAAATATATATGCCCATTCAGTTCAGCGAAGACACAAACCCATGGTCTGTAGCCGTGAATGTACCCATGTCGGCAGTGCTGAAACGGTCCGATGAAATCAGAAATTATGTCATATTCGTGTCCGCTGCGGGAATAGCTCTCATTGCCATATTATTATACTTCATAACAAGAAATATAACAAAGCCGATTTTGGATTTGGCTTATTCCGCAAAACAGGTTGGCGAAGGAAGATTTAACGTAAATATACCGGAGTCAAAAAATAGAGATGAAGTAGGAATGCTTTCCACGGCGTTCAGAACCATGGTGGAGCAAATAAACAGCCTTATCAGCAGGTTGACCAGTTCTTCGGTAGAACTGAAAAAAAAGAATGAAGACCTGAAAGAACTCAACGAGGCCTTGATTGAAGCCAGAGATCAAGCCGAGTCATCAAACAGGGCAAAGTCAATATTTCTTTCCAATATGAGCCATGAAATGCGAACCCCGCTGAATGCCATCGTGGGGATGACCGCCATAGGCCAAAAAGCGAAAGAAGAGGAAAGGAAAAATGACGCTTTTCATAAAATCAAGGAAGCGTCTGCGCACCTTCTTTCGCTTATCAACGATGTTCTGGATATGTCTAAAATGGAAGCAAACAAGCTGGAGCTCTCATCTGCCAAATTCAACTTCCATAAAGTTATTGATGACTCCCTAAAGCTGGTAGATATTCAACTCCGAGCGAAACAACATAGATTGCAAATTGAAATTGACAAAGATATTCCGGAAATATTTATTGGTGATGATTTCAGGCTGTCCCAGGTCATCGTCAACCTGCTTTCCAATGCAATAAAATTCACTGAAAATCGGGGAAAACTCGGCCTCAGAGTGTTTGTCAGAGAAAGCGTAAATAATATCTATACGCTACAGTTCGAGGTTTCCGATACGGGAATCGGCATACGCCCGGAGCAGGCGGCAAAGCTGTTTCGCATGTTCGAGCAGGCCGACAGCAGCACTTCGCGCAATTTTGGCGGAACCGGTCTGGGTCTGGCGCTGTCCAAACGTATCGTTGAAATCATGGGAGGGGAAATCCGGGTTGAATCCGAAGCGGATAAGGGGTCTACGTTCTTCTTTACCGTCAAGCTGGAACGAAGCGCTGACAGCGGCGAACACGCCGGCCTGAATCCGGCGCATGCGGGCAGCGATACCCCGGAGCGGCAGGCAGATGACGGCGCGCAATCCGCGGGCGTTGAAAATCAACCCGATTTCAGCGGCAAAAGAATACTTCTCGCTGAAGATATTGAGATCAATCGCGAAGTTGTCATTGCCATGCTTGAGGCGACAAATATTCAAATCGACTGCGCCGTGAACGGCAAAGAAGCGTATGAGATGTTTGCCGCCAATCCCGATAACTACGATGCCATTCTCATGGATATTCAAATGCCCGTTCTGGACGGCGTTGAAGCCGCAAAGCTTATCCGGGCGCTTGATAAAGACGTGCCGATCATCGCTCTGACGGCGAATGTATTCAAGGAAGATGTGGAAAAATATTTTGAAATAGGAATGAGCGACCATATCGGCAAACCTCTGGATTTTGACCTGACGATCAAACTTCTGAGTAAATATCTGCACAGAACATAACCGCTCGCTACCCCAGCAAAATCGTTTTATAATCCTAAAAAATTCTTATATATCACTATATTAATGAATAGTTGCATGAAAATTCAAATTCGTCGGTAATTGTTTGTAATTGAAGCTGTGGGCCGTTGCAAACTGAAGCATCCTTCCTTCTCGCTCCTGTCTGCGAAAAATTACGATAGTCAAGATTGTTCAGAACGCCTTGACCGTCTTTGCTTGCAGACCACTCCGGTTTCATATCGCGTCAGTTCCGTAAAATCATGCGGCATACTCCGCAAAAGCCCTCTGGTATAAACGTGCAAATCAATATAAGCTAGCTGGAGTTTTTGCTTTTTCTCCTGCCGCGTCCCCGGCGGAAAGAAAACGGGCTGACGGTTTTTCCTAAAGCGCTTCGGCCCCGGAACCGGCTACGGACCGTTGCTCTTGCCTGTTGCTCGCATGCTCACGGCAAAACAAGCGCATGGCGCATGGCTTTTTCCGCCTGGAAGGACGAGGAATGAAAAAATCGTTTTGGCTTCTGCTGCTTGCCGTCTGCATGACAGCCCTGGCCGCCGCGCCGGGCCGAGCGGAGGGAGTTCATGGCGGCTGTTTTCCTTCGGACACGGCCGGGACTGAAAACGCGGCCCGACCCGGAACGGCGTCGTCCGCCGGTCCGGAGTTAAGCCAACCTGACGATCAGTACGACAGCCTGTATGACGACGCCGGAGTCATTACGCCTGCCTTTAAACGCCTGGAGGCCCTTTACAAGACCGGCGACATCCGTGAGGCCTACGCCGGGTGGCTGCAACTGGCCCGGCAGGGAGACATGTTTGCCATGGCCACCCTGGCGGCGGTCAGCCGCGCGCACGCCGGGCAGGTCTGGCCGGTGCCGCCGGAATTTTGGGAAAACTGGATCCTGGCTCTGCTGGGTGAGGGTGAAGGCGGCTATGTGCTGGGCGTGCAGTATGCCATGCTGAACGGGCAACGCGAACCGGCCGTTAAAAGCGGAGAATTTTTCCTGCAAAGCGCCCGGACCGGGCATTGGGCCGGTATGTACGGAGCCTTCGTCACCGTCCGGGAGCGGGAGAACGCGTCTTTTACGCTCCCGGCCACGCCTCCGGTCGCGCCCATTCCGACCCGTTTCATAGATGACCGCAATGACGAGGCGCGCTACTGGCTGACCAAGGCGGCGGACACGGGCTATTGGAAGGCCGCCGGACTTCTGGCGGCATACTGCGTCAATCCCAGGAAGGGGACTGCGGATTACGCCCGGGCGGAGCATTACGCCGTCATTGCCGCTGAAAACGGCTCTGTGGAAAGCGCGCTGGCTCTGGGCACGGGCTACGCGGAAGGTATTTTTCAAAACCGCGCCCGCTGCGACGGCTATTTCACGTATATGCTTCTGGCGGACAGGCTCAGATACCACAGTGATCCAAGCATCGGGCGCATCAGCAGCCTGATCCGGCATATAAAATCCAATCCCGAATGTCAGGAAGCGGATACGGTTGCCGCCGCGCTGGCTGAAAGCAAACGCCTCTACGAAATATGGAAAAGCCGCCGCGCCGGGCAGCAGCGGGAGAAAGCCGCGCTGTACGCCAGGGCCGCAAAGCGGCTGCCCGAAGTCGTCGCCGCGTATGAGAAAGCCCTTGAAAACGGCTCTGTGGAAAGCGCGCTGGCTCTGGGCACGGGCTACGCGGAAGGTATTTTTCAAAACCGCGCCCGCTGCGACGGCTATTTCACGTATATGCTTCTGGCGGACAGGCTCAGATACCACAGTGATCCAAGCATCGGGCGCATCAGCAGCCTGATCCGGCATATAAAATCCAATCCCGAATGTCAGGAAGCGGATACGGTTGCCGCCGCGCTGGCTGAAAGCAAACGCCTCTACGAAATATGGAAAAGCCGCCGCGCCGGGCAGCAGCGGGAGAAAGCCGCGCTGTACGCCAGGGCCGCAAAGCGGCTGCCCGAAGTCGTCGCCGCGTATGAGAAAGCCCTGCATGAGGGCGCCGTGCGGCATTGATCCCGCCGCGACGCCGGAAGCCGGTCTTGTTTTTTACGGCATAAGCGGGCAAGCTGCCTGAAATACGCTGGAAGGATTTCATGCAGCTTCGCGACCTGATCATGGTGTTCGCCTCCTTCGCTTCCATGGCCGCCGGGGTCTTTCTGCCCGAACTGGCCGGTTCGCTGGAGGCCATGCCCCGCCTGATGCTGATAGTCATGCTCTACCTCAGCTTTCTGGCAGTGGGCGCGGGCGCCCTCTGGGGCGAGCTGCGCGTCATGTCCGGCGTCGTCTGTCGGCTCACGCTCCTGCGTCTGATCGTGCTGCCGGTCCTTACTTTTGCCGTCTTCCGCCTGATCATGCCCGAATTTTCCCTGGGCGCGCTGCTGCTGGGCGCGGCGCCGGTGGGGGTCATGGCCGCCGTGTTTTCGCTCATGCTCGGGGCCAATACCGCCCTGATCCTGGTGGGCAACATCGTCACCTCTCTGCTGCTGCCGCTCAGCCTGCCGCTGCTGCTTTCCTGCACGGACGGCGCGTTGCGCGCCATGGGCGCGGGCGGCCTGGACCTGCCGGAAAACTTCTCTCTGGGCGGCATGACCATCTCGCTCTGCATCACCATTCTGCTGCCCTTTGCGGCGGCCATGCTCACCCGGGGCCTGCCCCGGCTGACCGCGGGCATCCTGCGCCGCCAGTTTCCCCTGCTCACTACGGCCATCGTCATTTCCAATCTTGGCATCTTCAGCAATTACGCCGGGGTGCTGCGCCAGTCGCCCTCCCTGATCCTGCACGCCCTGCTGGCGGCCTGCCTGCTCTGCGTGGTGATGACCATCGCTGCCCTGCCCGCCACGCGCGGGATGTCCCGCCAGGTGCGGCTGGCCTTTCTGATTTCATTCGGCGTCATCAACAACATCCTGCTGATGATCGTCAGCAACGAATTCTTTAGCGTCAACGAAGCCCTGATGGGCGCGGCCTATCTTGCGCCGCTCTACATCCTGCTGTTTTATTACCGCTATTGCAGCCGGTCGCCCGCCCCGGCCCGCTGAGGCCGCGCATGCGCCGGGAGGAGATATGGAAGTGATACTGCTTTCCGCAGCCGGGCTGGTTGTCCTGCTGCTGGCCCTGTTCGGCGCTTTCTGCTGCGTCCGCCGGATTTTTTTCCGCAAGCGGCCGCTTTCGTTGCGGCCAGCTGAAACCGAAGGGCAGATGGCCAGAAAGGACAAGCCTGAAAGCGCCGCGTTAATTCCCGGCGATGCGGCCCCCGCCGCCCGGCCGGACGCCGCCGACGGGGAGAATGCGCGCCCCCCGTCGGGATTGCGCCAACGCCCGATAAGCGCCGAATCCCTCCCGCCGGGGTCGCCTTTGTCCCGTTTCGCCATTGTGGCGGCCATCGCCCTGGCCTTGCTCATTCCCCTGCTGCTGGTCCAGAATCTTGTGGACGAACGGGCCTCCCTGTACCGCAACGTGGTCCAGGACATCAGCCGGACCTGGGGCGGCCAGCAGCAGTTGACCGGCCCCATGCTGCTCATTCCCTACACGGAACGCCAGATCACCCGCCGACGCGGCCCCGGAAAAGAGGCCACAGGCGGCGGAAATCAGGGAGATGAAACTATTACCGAAAGCCATTGGGCTCTGGGCCACTTCGTGCTGCTGCCCACGCGGGTTGACTTCAGCGGCGGCATGGTCCCGCAGGAACGTCGGCGCGGCATCTACCGCTCCCTGGTCTACACGGCTGACCTGCATCTCGCGGGGCGGTTCACCCTGCCCCCGGACGACGCCCTGAAACGGGCCGCCCCGGCCCTGGAAAGCGTCAACTACGCCGGAGCCTATGTGGTCATGGGGCTTTCCTACCCCAACGCCCTGCGCACCGTGGGGCCGCTGGTCTGGAACAAGGCCGAACTCAACGCCGAACCGGGCATTCAGCCCTTTTCAAAGCTGAAAAACGGCTTTCGCATTCCGGTACGGCTTTCGCCGGAGATCAGGGAATACACGTTTTCGCAACATCTGGTCTTCAACGGCAGCAGCGGCATCCGTTTCACGCCCGTGGGCGGCGTGACCAAAATCACCCTGGATTCGCCCTGGCCGCATCCCAGCTTTCAGGGCGACATTCTGCCGGTATCACGCGAAGTTACGGACCAAGGCTTCAAGGCCGCCTGGGAGATCCCGTCCCTGGCCCGCTCCTATCCCAATCTCGGCACGCTGAAAAGCTGGCCGGAGAATTTTACCGCCTTTGCCGCGGGCGTGGAGCTTTACGAAGCGGCCACGCATTACCACCTCATCGAGCGTTCGGTGAAGTACGGCATCCTGTTCATCGGCCTCACCTTCCTGGCCTTCATCATCTTCGAACTGGGCCTGCGCGCCCGTTTGCATCCCGTGCAATACGGCCTGGTGGGGCTGGCCATGGTGGTCTTTTATCTGGTGCTGCTTTCGCTTTCCGAGCACTTCTCTTTTCTGCCCTCCTACGCGGCGGCCTCGGCCTGCACCGTTCTGATGATCGCGCTCTATGTCGGCGCGGCCCTGCGCAACGTCAGGGAAGGCGTGGGCGTGGGCGTTCTGCTCACGGCTTTGTACACCCTGCTGTACGCCATTCTGCAGATGGAGGACTACGCCCTGCTCATGGGCACGGCGCTGGTGCTGGTGATGCTCGGCGCGCTGATGATGGTTTCGCGCAATCTCGCCTTTGAGCGGATGTGAAAAAGCACGGTCCGTTCTCCGAAAGGGAGGGCGGACCGCGCTCTGGCGATATGGGAACAGCGGTTCAGGCCTTAATCCGGATTCATGGGCAGGCCGAAGAGATAGCGCCGCAACAGATCCAAGGCATGGCCGGCGGCCCGGTTGCGGGTCCAGTCCCGGCCAAGATAGCGGCCCTGCGGGCGCATGACGCGCAGCCAGACGCCGTCCGCGGCGCTGAGGGCGATGTAGACCAGACCCACGGGCTTTCCGGGCGTGCCGCCGTCCGGCCCGGCAATGCCCGTAATGCCCAGGCCGAAGTCGCCGTTGTAGCGCGTGCGCGCATTTTCGGCCATGCAGCGGGCCACCTCCGGGCTCACGGCTCCGTGCGCGCGCAGCATATCCTCGGGCACGCCCAGCAAACGCATTTTGGCTTCATTGGCATAGGTCACCAGGCCCGTGCCGAAAACCGCCGACGCGCCGGGCTGGTCCGTGATTTTCTTGGCCAGCAGGCCGCCGGTGCAGGATTCCGCCGTGACCAGAGTCTGCCCACGGCGGATCAGTTCCGGCAGAACCACGCTTTCCAGACTGGAAACATTCACGCCGTAGACCACGTCGCCCAAACGTTCGCGCACGGCTTCCACCAGGGGAGCGGCCAAGGCTTCGGCAGCGGCGGCGTCTGCGGCCTTGGCCGTGACCCGCACGAACATTTCACCCTCGGTGGCGTAGGTGGCGGCCGTAGGGTTGGCGCCGCCGGTCAGGTCCTTGATGCGCAGCTCCGCCGCGCCTTCGCCGATGCCGAAGGTGTGCACCATGAAGGAAGCGATGGCCCCGTGGGCATAGCGCTGCAAAAAGGGCGTTACGTGCTCCCGCAGCATGGGCAGCAGCTCCGAGGGCGGGCCGGGCAGCAGGATCACGAACTTGCCGTCCCCGGCGGGCACGGCGCAGCCCGGCGCGGTGCCCACGGCATTGGGGAAGGCCACGGACCCGCGCGGCAGAAAAGCCTGCTTGCGCTGGTTGGCGCTCATGGGGCGGCTGCCGAAATATTCCCTGAGCTGTTCCAGGCTGGCCGCGTGTTCCTCCAGCGGAGCGCCGGTCACGCGGGCCACTGTTTCCTTGGTCAGATCGTCGTCCGTGGGACCCAGGCCGCCGGTAGTGATGACCAGGTCGCTGCGCGTCAGGGCTTCACGCAGCGCGTCCTCCAGACGTCCCGCATTGTCGCCCACCACATGGGCGTGCAGCAGGTCCACGCCCAGCGCCGAAAGTTCGCGCGCCACATGGGCCGCGTCGGTGTTGATGGTATGACCAAGCAAAAGCTCGGTGCCCACGGAGATGATTTCCGCCTTCATATGGCCTCGCTTGCTGTTGTCCGATGTTGGCCGGGCCGCTGCCCGGCGGCAATCAGCTTACGCTTCAGGCTTGCGGGCCGCAACGCCCGCACGGCATGCCCGACGCGCTTTTTTCTTGACAGCGCGCCGTGTTCCGGGTCAGAATAATTCATATTGATTTACTATGAATATGGTTATTCGCGGCCCTTCCCAACCACAGCCCAGCCCGGAGCCAGCCCATGAGCGCTACCCGCCCCCTGCATTTTGAAACCCTGCAAGTCCACGCCGGTCAGGAACGGGCCGATCCGGCCAGCGGCGCCAGGGCCGTGCCCATTTACCAGACCACGTCCTATGTCTTTGACGATTGCGATCACGCCGAGGCCCGCTTCAATCTGAGCGAACCCGGCAATATCTACAGCCGACTGACCAATCCCACCCAGGAGGCCTTTGAACGGCGCGTGGCCGCCCTGGAAGGCGGGGTCGCGGCCCTGGCCACGGCCAGCGGCGCGGCGGCGGTCAGTTACGCCCTGCTCAACCTGACCGGCACTGGCCGACACATCGTGGCGGAAAAGACCCTCTACGGCGGCACCTACAACCTGCTGGCCCATACCCTGAAAAACTGGGGCATTGAAACCAGCTTCGCGGATCCGGACGAGCCCGGCTCCTTCGCCAAGGCCATCCGGCCCGAAACCAGGGCCGTTTACATCGAAAGCCTGGGCAATCCCCACAGCAATATCGTGGATATCGAGGCCCTGGCCGGGCTGGCCCACAGCCACGGCATCCCCCTGGTCATCGACAATACCTTCGCCACGCCCTGGCTGCTGCGGCCGCTGGAACACGGCGCGGACATCGTGGTGCACTCGGCCACCAAATTCATGGGCGGACACGGCGCGGCCTTGGGCGGCGTGATCGTGGACGGCGGACGCTTCGACTGGGCGGCTTCGGGCAAATTCCCCCAGTTCAGCGAGCCGGACCCCAGCTACCACGGCCTGAGCTTTACGCAAGCCGCCGGACCGGCGGCCTTTGCCGCGCGGGCGCGGGCCATCCTGCTGCGAGATATGGGCGCGACCCTGGCCCCGCTGCACGCCTTTCTCTTTTTGCAGGGCCTGGAAACCCTCTCCCTGCGGGTGGAACGTCATGTGCGTAACGCGCTGGCCGTGGTGGATTTTCTGCGCGGCCACCCGCGCGTGGAGCGCGTCAATCATCCCTGCCTGCCGGAAAGCCCCAGCCACGCCCTGTACAAAAAATACTTTCCCCACGGCGGCGGCTCCATTTTCAGCTTTGAGGTCAAGGGCGGCGCGGCCGAGGCCAGGTCCTGCATCGACCGGCTGCGCATCTTTTCCCTGCTGGCCAACGTAGCGGACGTCAAATCGCTGGTCATCCATCCGGCGTCCACCACCCACGCCCAACTCAGCCCGGCGGAACTGGCCGAGACCGGCATCCGGCCCAATACCGTGCGCCTGTCCATCGGCATTGAGCATATTGACGACATCCTGGCCGACCTGGAGCAGGCGCTCGGAGAAGGATAGACGCATTCTGTTTGGAGCGGGCAGAAAGGGGAAAGCGCTGTCGGCCTCCGGCGTTCGGAGGATAAACCCTTGCCGCCCGCGCGGCCGGAGCGTAATTTAGTGAGGCGGATCGTCTCGTGGTCCGCTGAGTTTGCTCATCCCGGGAGCTGTTTCCGGACGCCGCGTGCCGTCTCCGTCCGGCCCGCAAGTCCGCCGCCTCAAGCAACGACCATTCGGAAACAGCTCTCAGACAAGGAGTTCGCCATGTTTACCTCGCTGGGGCCCCTGCCCTTTGCTTTGCCCGCGCCCGCCTTTCTCATCGGCAGTTATGACCGTGACGGCCGCCCCAATATCATGACCGCCGCCTGGGCGGGCATCTGTTGCTCGCGTCCGCCCTGCGTAGGCGTGGGCATCGCCCATGAGCGCTGGAGCCATGATTCCATTCTGGAGCGTCAGGCCTTCACCATCAGCATCCCCTCGGCCGACATGGCCGCCAGAGCCGACGCCGCCGGAATGCGCTCGGGCCGGGATACGGACAAATTCGAATTGCTGGACTTTACGCCCGTCAAGGGCAGTCTGGCGGACGCGCCCTATGCGGCCGAATGCCCGGCCGTGCTGGAACTGCGCCTGCGCGAGCACCATGATCTGGGCACGCACACCTTCTTCATCGGCGAAGTCCTGGACGTGAAAATCCGCGAGGACTGCCTGGACGCCAAGGGCAAACCGGACCCGGCCCTGATCAATCCGCTGCTCTTCGCGCCCGTAAGCAGAACTTACTGGAACCTGGGCGCGCCGCTGGGCAAGGGCTTCGCTCTGGGCAAGGAGGCCGCCGGTCTCGGGCGGCATTGAGCGGAGCGGTCTTTCCGGCCGGTCCCCAAGGGTTCACTTGTCTTTTCAACAGGCATTGGATAGAACGGCAACAGGCCCGGCGTCCGGGGCCTTGGCGGCGGACGATATGTTTTGCCGGCCGCCGCGCAGCATTGACTGCCAGCCTTGTACGCAGGCGCATCACTCGCAGGAGAAACGTTCATGTTGAAAAAATTTGCGGCTTTTGTGTTCATTATGCTGCTGGCCCTGCCCGCCATGGCCGAGGAGTTGAGCACCAAATATTTTACGGTCAATATGCCTGACGACTGGAAGGTTATCATGCCGCCCACGGAAAACCAGGGCATCACCAGCGCCGTCTTCGCCAAAAACACGAGCGGCGTTTCCGTCACCATGGTGGTGGGCCCCAGCAGCGGCGCCGACGCCAAAACCATTGCCGGGATGTTCGCCACCCAGTTCAAGGCGGAAAAGCCCCCGGTGGAAAAGAACGGCCAGTACACCTTCAACTTCACTCAGCAGGAAGTGCCCTGTCAGGCCTGGGTGGCCGTTCAGGGCGACGTGTTCATGGTCAGCTCCCTGGCCGGAAACCAGAAGGAAGCGCTGAATTTCATCAAGAAGAACGTCAAGAGCGCCGATTACGCCAAGCTGCTCCCGCAATAATAAAAAACGCGATAACTTACTGAAAAACGCCCCGTTCGGGGCGTTTTTCATACCGTCTCCTCGGCCAGCCAGCGCCGGAAAAAGGCCTGACCGGCCCGGCGCGCCGCCGCGCCCAGGCGCAGGGCGTCTTCCCGGATGCGCCGGGGGTCCAGACCGGCCTGGGCCAGTTCACAGCAATGTCCGATGAGCCAGGTTTCCATGCGCGTCGCGTCCGCCTCGGGGTGGAATTGCAGGGCCAGTTGCCCGCGTCCGGCGCGGAAGGCCTGATGCGGCGTCATGGCGCTGGAGGCCAGCAGTTCCGTTCCGGCGGGCAGATCAAAGGTGTCGCCGTGCCAGTGCAGCACCGGGGCGTCCTCCAGTTCGGCCAGCGGCCCGCGTTGCCCGGCCGGGGTCAGCTCCAGCGCGCCCCAGCCGATTTCCTTGCCGCGCCCGGCGTAAACCCGCGCGCCGAGCGCCGCGGCCATCAGCTGCGCGCCCAGGCAGACGCCCAGCAAGGGGCGGCCCGAAGCCAGACGGGCTTTGGTTAAATCCAGTTCCAAGCGCAAAAAGGGGTAAACGTCCACCTGATCCACGCCGATGGGACCGCCCAGGATCACGGCCAGCTCGGCGTCCAGCCATTCCCGCTTGTCCAGGGGCGCAAGCCCGGCCTGGACATAGCTGACCGTATAGCCCGCCTCTTCCAGCGGTCCGGCAAAAACGCCCAGAGATTCAAAAGCCACATGTTGTAAGACAAGGCAACGCATTCTTTCCACCTCCCGCGGATATTTTTAGTCGCCCCGCCCCGGCAAGGCAATGTCCGGCGCGTATGCGAATACGGCACGACCGGGATTGCCGCAATTATTTATTGCTACTTTTTAAAAATTTGTGCTACTATAACTTCGCATATGCAAGCAAGGGCGGAATCCGTGTCGGAAACCGCCGCCATTCCAAGCCAAAAAGGACGAGATTATGTGGAAAATCTGCTGCGCAAGCCTGGCCCTGTTGTTCTGTGTCGCCACGCAGGCCGAGGCGCATTTCGGCATGGTCATTCCCTCCACCGCCACGGTGACGGAAAAAAAAGACGCTGATCTGAAACTGGATATTTCGTTCTCCCACCCCATGGAAATGCAGGGCATGGACATGGCCGCGCCCAAAGCCTTCACCGTCACCCT
Organism: Desulfovibrio porci; assembly: GCF_009696265.1. NCBI lineage: Bacteria > Pseudomonadati > Thermodesulfobacteriota > Desulfovibrionia > Desulfovibrionales > Desulfovibrionaceae > Desulfovibrio > Desulfovibrio porci. Next base: position 66,970 of record NZ_VUMH01000006.1, on the reverse strand, counting down.
GGACGGCAAAACCGAGGATCTCAAGGCCAGCCTCAAGCCCACCGCGATCATGGGGCACAAGGCCTGGCAGGCCGCCTTCAAGATCAAAAAGCCCGGCGTCTACCAGTTCGCCGTGGAACCCGAACCCTACTTCGAACCCGCCGAGGACTGCTACATCGTCCACTATGCCAAAACCGCCGTGGCCGCCTTCGGCGGCGAGGAAGGCTGGGACGAAGCCCTGGGCCTGAAGACGGAAATCGTACCCCTGACCCGGCCTTTCGGCAATTATGCGGGCAACGTCTTTCAGGGCCGCGTGCTGCTGGACGGCAAACCCGTGCCCGGCGCGGAAGTGGAAGTGGAATCCTACAACAGGACCAAGGGACATGTGCCGCCCAATGAATATTTTGTCACCCAGGTGGTCAAGGCCGACGAAAACGGCGTGTTTTCCTACGGCGTGCCCTGGGCTGGCTGGTGGGGCTTCGCGGCCCTGAACACGGCCAAGGAAAAGATGGATTACAAGGGCGAAGCCAAGTCCGTGGAACTGGGCGCGGTGCTCTGGCTGGAATTTGCGGCTCCCAAAACCAAGTAAAAGCGACCGCTCTTCCGCGCCGGACCGGCGGGGGACGCTCCCCGGCCCGGCGCGAAACTGCCGCAAGGAAACAGCATGCATATCGCGGAAGGCGTCCTTTCCCCGGCCGTGCTCGGCGCGGGCGCGGTTCTGGCGGCGGCGGGCACGGCCATCGGCCTGCGTAAACTGGATTATGACCGGCTGATGACCGTGGGCATTCTTTCGGCGGCCTTTTTCGTGGGTTCGCTGATCCATGTCCCCGTCGGCTTTTCCAGCGTTCACCTGATCCTCAACGGCCTGGTGGGCGTACTGCTGGGCTGGGCGGCTTTTCCCGCCATTCTGACGGCGCTGCTGCTGCAGGCTCTGCTCTTTCAGTTCGGCGGTCTCACCGTACTGGGCGTGAACACCTTCACCATGGGTTTTTCCAGCGTGCTGGCCTGGTACTGTTACCGGGGCGTCATTCATATCTGGCCCGGCCCGGCGGGCATCCGCGCGGCTGCCTTCTGCGGCGGCGTGCTGGGCGTGGCCCTGGCCGCCGTGCTCACCGCCCTGGCCCTGGCTTTCACCAGCGAGGGCTTCCGGGCCGCCGCGCAATTGCTGCTTCTGGCCCATCTGCCCGTCATGCTGGCGGAAGGCCTGATCACCATGTTCACCGTGGTCTTTATTCATCGCGTGCGTCCCGAAATGTTCCAAACCGCGCGCGCCTGAACGCCCTTGCCGTTGTTAAAGGAATCCGCCATGAACAACATCCTTTCGTTTTTCCCGCGCCGCCCGGCGGCCGCCCTTGTGCCGCTGTTGCTGCTGGCCGCGCTGCTGCTTCCGGCTCCGGCCCAGGCCCACAGGGTCAATATCTTCGCCTGGCTGGAGGGCGACAGCGTCATGGTGGAATGCGGCTTCAACCGCAGTTCGCCGGTCAAGAACGGTCTGGTCACGGTTTTTGACGTCACGGACGGCAAGGAACTGCTGCGGGGCCACACCGACGACAACGGGCGTTTCAGCTTTCCCGTGCCTGCGGCGGCGCGCGCCGGTCATGGCCTGCGCATGCAGATTGCCGCGGGCGAAGGCCATCAGAACGACTGGACCATGGATGCCTCCGAATTTTCCGGCGCGGCCGCACCCACGGCAAGCCCCCTGGAAAAGGTGGACGGGGCGGACAGACCCCAAGGCGCGGCGGATTCTGCCACAGCCGCCGCGCCTTCCGCCCCGGCGGCCCCGGCGCTGACGCGAACCGGCCCCTCCGCCACGCCGGACGAGGTGCGCGCCATCGTCAACGCGGCTCTGGACGCCAAGCTGGGGCCCATCCGGCGTGATCTGGCGGCCCAGGTCAATGCCGGTCCCAGCCTGCGCGACATCATCGGCGGCATCGGCTGGATTCTGGGTCTGGCGGGCATAGGCCTTTACTTCAAGGGGCGGCGCGGGTAATGACAAGGCCGGACCGGCCCTGCCGCCCGCTTTCGGAACGCGCGGCAGAGCGCTTTTTTCTCTGAAACCGGAATAAAAAAATTACCTTGTGTTCGACCAGCCCTTTGTCCGTCCTTCGCCTTTTCAGGCCATTGACCCGCGCGTGCGCCTGGCGCTCGCCGCTCTGACCGCCGTCTGTCTGGCATTGCTGAAGGACCTGACGGCCTGCTGGCTGGGTCTGGCTCTGGGCGCGGCGCTGCTGGCGATTTCGCGCCCGCCGCTATCGCCTCTGTTGCGTCGGCTGGCGGCGGTGAACATTTTCATTCTCTTTCTCTGGTGCGTGACGCCCTGGACCACGCCGGGCACGGTTCTGGCCCAATGGGGCGTGTTCGCCATCAGCGCCGAGGGCGTGCGCCTGTCCCTGCTGGTGAGCATCAAATCCAACGCCATTGTCTGCGTCTTTCTGGCCCTGGTGGCCGGCATGGATTCGCCCACCGTGGGCCACGCCCTGGAGCGGCTGCGTTGTCCCCGCAAGCTCGTGTTTCTCTTTCTGTTTACGGGCCGCTACGTGCACGTGCTCGCCTCGGAATGGCAGACGCTCAACGTGGCCGCGCGCCTGCGCGGTTTCAGGCCGCGCACCGATCTGCACACCTACCGCACCCTGGCCTCCCTGCTGGGCCTGCTCCTGGTGCGCGCGTACGAACGCTCGCTACGCGTGCGCGAAGCCATGCTGCTGCGCGGCTTTGAGGGCCGCTTCCGCTCCGTGACCGTCTTCCGCGCCCGACCCGTGGACGCGCTGTTTGCCCTGGGCCTGCTGCTCTGCCTGGCGGGCATCGCCTGGACGGAGTGGAAAGGAGGGCCGCATGTCTGAACCCGTTGCTTCCCACGTTGACGGGGAAGCCATCTTCAGTCTGGAGCACGTCGACTTCGCCTATGCGCGTGACGGGAAGCCGAGAACAGTGCTGCGCGATGTGAATTTCGCTCTTTTTCCGGCGCAAAAGGTCGGTCTGTACGGTCCCAACGGCAGCGGCAAAACCACATTTTTCCGCTGTATCACAGGGCTGGCCCGGCCACAGCGGGGTATGGTCCGCTTTCACGGGCAGATCCTCAGCCGTGAAAAAGATTTCCGCGAACTGCGCTGCAAGGTGGGATTCGTGCTCCAGCACGCCGAGGACCAGCTTTTTTTCCCCACCGTGCTGGAAGATGTGGCCTTCGGCCCGCTCAATCTGGGGCTCACGCCCGGCAAAGCCCGTCAACGCGCTCTGGAAACCTTGGAGGATCTCGGGCTTGCGGGTTTTGAACAACGCCTCACCCACCGCCTGTCCGGCGGCGAAAAAAAACTGATCTCCCTGGCCACCGTGCTGGCCATGCGGCCCGAAGCCCTGCTGCTGGACGAACCCACCAACGGTCTGGACAACGACGCGCGCCAACGGATCATTGATATCCTGCGCGGCCTTTCCACAGCCCGGATCACCATTTCCCACGACTGGGACTTTCTGGCCCAAACCTCCACGGAATATCTGACCATTCTGGACGGCCGCCTCACCTCTTGCGCCCCGTCCTTCGCCCACGCCCACATGCACGCCCATCCTCTGGGCAACGAGCCGCACGAACACGAGATATAGCGCTTCGCGAGGCTGCCCGTCGCCCTCTTCAGCCGCTCCGCCGTTATGTTGGATTTGCCAGTGCACCGGACAAAAAACCGACAGCCTGTGCTTGAGCGGAAGGATAATGGCGGACCCGTCTGCCATTCTTGACTGGACTTGGCCGCCGCCACAGCATAGCATGAGATTTAAGTCTCCTGCCGGGCGCCTGCCGGTTATCCGGAAAAGGCCGCCATCCAAGGCTTGCCCGGAATTAATGTTTACGGTATGAGGGCTACCTTTTCCCCCAAAGCAACCCTAAAGACGTAACACAGGTTCTGGTTATGGCACACGACGCGCGTGGTTCCATCGGATATCAGATACAGCTCGACACATCCGATCCCCTGTGGGAATGGCATATTCCCACGGATATGCTTTTTCTGAGCGAGGGAGCCCGCCTCAAGTTACGCCTTGAAAATGATGTCCCGGCCACCATGGCGGCTTTCGCCGCCCACATTCCGCCCGACTGCCTGCCTGCGCTGCATGAACTGCTGGAAGGCGTTCTGAGCGGGGCCAACGGCCCCATGCTGGAGATGGTCTTTCCTTTTGATGATCTGATGGTCCGCGCCAGCCTGCTGGTGGTGGAACGGAATTCCGAGGGCCGCGCCGTGCGCGCCGTCGGCCAGTACAGCGTGTCCGGGACGCTGGCCTACCGCCCGCCCGTGACGTCCGCCAGCGCGGGCGCGCCGGATACGGGCTACTGGCAGTGTTCCCTGCCCAAACGAACCATACGCATGGACGGCCGCTGTGCGGCCCTGCTCGGCTACGCCGACGCCCGGCCGATGGTCATCACTCCGGAGCAGTGGCGGCAACGCCTGCATCCGGAGGAGGGAGGCGCCTCCACCTGCCGCTATCAGCTTCCACTGGAACAATCCCAGTGGGGCGACGGCATTGAAGACCTCTTGCGCATCCGCCTTGAAAACGGCGAATACGCGCGTTTCGCCCTGCACGGCGCGGTGCTGGAACGCGACGCCGACGGGCGCGCCACGGAGCTGGCGGGCAGCCTGCAACGCATCGACGCCACCAGCGCTTCCGCGCGGGACAGCTCCCAGGACGCGGGCCGCCTGCTGCTGGCCATCAACGCCGCCGGCGACGGCCTCTGGGATTGGGACGCCGCCACCGACGAGGTCTACTACAGCCCCCGCTACCTCTCCATGCTGGGCTATACCGCGGAACAATTCTCCGGAGATCTTGAAACCTGGAAAAAGAAAATCCACCCGGATGATATCCACAAAATCGTGCCCCCGCAGGCGGCCCTGGTGGAATCGCCCCGCTACGGTGACTCCTTTGAGTGCACTTACCGCCTGATGCGCGCGGACGGCACCTGGGCCTGGATACTGGGGCGCGGCTACGTGACTCACCGCGACGCCAACGGCAGGGCCACGCGCCTGGTGGGCCTGCACACGGATATCACGGCCACCCAGGGGGACCGGGCCAAGCTGGAGGACCTGGTCAGAAACGACGCGCTCACCGGCCTGCGCAGCCGCACTTTTTTCAACAAGGAAGTGGAGCGCATCGAACAGAATCGCATCCGCCCGGTGAGCGTCATCTCCTGCGACGTCAACGGCCTCAAACTGATCAACGACTACCTGGGACATTCCACCGGCGACACGCTGCTGATCAACGCGGCCCTGCTGCTGCGGCGCTCCCTGCGGGCCACGGACTGCATCGCCCGCATGGGCGGCGATGAATACACGATTCTGCTTCCCGGCTGTCCCGAAAGAGCCGCCCAAAAGATTCTGTTCCAGATGCAGCGCAGCTTTGAGGAACACAACAGCGATCCCGCCGCCATGCCCCTGCTGCTGGCCTTCGGCTGCGCCAGCGCCGAAAATGTGGACATGCCGCTTTCCCGGACCCTGGTGGAAGCGGACAGGGAAATGCTGCGCCACAAGCACGCCCACCGCCGCGCGTCCCATGAAAAAATCAAGGACTGGATCGAGCGCAACAAAAACGTGACCATCAGCCTTGAGGATTGCCGCTACGCCTGAAGCGGCGCGCCCTCTTGACGGCGGGCGCGCCTTTGGGCCACAATCCGGCCATGCCATCGGACGATATTCCTTCAGATCCCGACCCCGCGCCTGACCATCAGGGCATCCCTGTGGTGGGCGAGGCGGAAAGCGGCCAGAAAATACTTCAGTTCCTGCAACGGCGGCTCAATCTGCCGCCCACATTGCTGCACCGCTGGATACGCACCGGCCAGGTGCGGCTCAATGGCGGCCGCTGCAAGCCCTTTGCGCGCGTGCAAACGGGCGACATGGTCCGCCTGCCGCCCTTTGCCCTGAAAATGGCTGCCCAGAGCGGGGCCGCGCCGATCGGAACGGCGAACCCGGCCTCCACCCCGCCCGAACCGGATCAGAACGCCGCCGTTCCCCTGCCGCCCGTGGTGGGGACGGAAGGCCCCATCTGGGCTTTGTTCAAGCCCGCCGGTCTGCCGACCCATCCGGGCACCGGGCACAGCGACAGCCTGGCCACCCGCCTTGCCGCCCGCTACGCCCAGGCCGCCTTCAAGCCCACGCCCGCCCACCGGCTGGACAAGGATACTTCCGGCATCCTGCTGGTGGCCGCCAGCTTCGAGGCCCTGCGCCGGCTTCAGGAGGCCATCCGCGAGCGCGCCCTGATCAAAGAATATGTGGTCTGGGTGCATGGACGCTGGTCTTGGGCCGAAACCCGGCTGCTGCGCCACCATCTGTGCAAGGAACCGGAGCACGGCTATGAAAAAATGCGCAGCGTGGGCGTCGGTACGAAAGAACAGGCCCGTGAGGCCCTCTGCCTGGTCCGGCCCCTGCGCGTGCGCGGGCACGAAAGTCTACTGCTGGTCCGCCTGTTCACCGGCCGGACTCATCAGATCAGGGTACAACTGGCAAGTCTGGGCCATCCCGTGCTGGGCGACGCCAAATACGGTCCGCCGGAGCGCCGCGCCCAAACTGGCCCCATGCGCCTGCACGCCTTACGCGTGATCCTGCCCGGCGGCCGCGTGTTCGCCTGCCTGCCGGACTGGACCGGAGAGCATGCCGTGGGCGTGCTGCCGGAAATCATGACCGTCCCGGCGGACCTCCGCCCGGAAGTTCCCGGGGCCGGAAGCTTTCCTTTGGCCGGAAATGAAGATATATAAGTTCCTTTACACCGAAAAATATTCCGGCGGCCATCAGCCCGCCGCTCTACCAAGGGAACGCCGTGTCCGACTCTCTTCCGTACATCGTCCTGGTGGGCCGCCCCAATGTGGGCAAGTCCACCCTGTTCAACCGCCTGATTCGCAGCAACCGGGCCATCACCCACGACAGGCCCGGCGTCACGCGCGACCGCATGGAAGGCTTGGTGCGCCGCAAGGGCCTGCCCTCCTTCGGCATTGTGGATACCGGCGGCATCACTCTGGACGCGCATGCCGCCGTGACCGAGGGCCCCGCGGGCATCCGGGGCTTTGAGCGGGACATCCTGGCCCAGGCCGAGGCCGCTCTGGCCGGAGCCGCCGCCGTGGCCTTTGTGGTGGACGGGCGCGACGGCCTTCTGCCCCTGGACGAATATCTGGCCGCGCATGTGCGGCGCATGGGCCTGCCCACTCTCTGCGTGGTCAACAAGGTGGACGGCATGGAACGCGAGGACGAGCAGATGGCCGAATTCCACCGGCTGGGCTTTCCCCTGCTGCCTGTTTCCGCCGAGCACGGCTACAACATCACTGCCCTGTGCGAGGATCTGGCCGCCCTGCTGCCCGAAGGAGCCGCCGTCGAGCCCCCGGCCCCGCCGACCCTGCGCCTGGCCATGCTGGGCCGCCCCAACGCGGGCAAGTCATCCTTGATCAATGCCCTGGCCGGTGAGGAACGGATGATCGTTTCCGATGTGGCCGGCACCACTCGCGACAGCGTGGACGTGCGCTTTCGCCGCGACGGGCGGGACTACGTCTTTGTGGACACCGCCGGGGTTCGCCGCCGTACCCGGATTACCGACAGCGTGGAAAAATTTTCCGTCAACGCATCCATCAAATCCAGCACCAAGGTCGACGTGACCCTGCTCACCCTGGACGCCACCGAAGGCGTAAGCCAGCAGGACAAGCGGCTTATGGACATGCTGGACACGCGCAAAACTCCTTTTATGGTCCTGATCAACAAATGCGATCTGGTGCCGCGCGAGGCCCTGGCCACGCTCAAGAAAAATGTGGCCGAAACCCTGGCTTTCTGCGGGCATGTGCCCATCCTGGCGGTTTCGGCCCTGGCCGGAACGGGACTCAAAAAAATTCTGCCCCTGGCCCAAAAAATCCATGAAGAATGCCAGGTGCGTATCTCCACCGGCCAGCTCAACCGGGCCATGGAGGAAGTGCTCGCCAAGCATCAGCCGCCAGTGGTCAAACGGGTGCGGGCCAAGTTTTTCTACCTTACGCAGGCCGAAACAGCGCCGCCGACCTTTGTCTTTTTCGTCAGCGACGCCGAACGCGTGCCGGAAAGCTACACCCGCTACCTGGAACGCGCCTTGCGCAAGATCTTCGGCATCAGCCACGCGCCCATGCGCATCCATCTGCGTTCCAGCCATAAAAAGAAAAGCGAACGCAACTCCTGACCTGAAAAAAGCCGCGCGGCAGAAATGGGCCGCGCGGCTTTTTTCAGGTTTCAACATTCACGGCATCGTTGCACGCGTCCACAGCCGGCATCATCAGACAAACCAGAATCAGCAGAAACAGTTCTCCCTAACAACCTTGGTTGTAAATGTCGCCCGGAGCAGATTCACTTGCTCCACAGAAGTAGTCCCCTTCAGCGTTGAGCGCGTCACGAACAGATGACAAAACGGCGACGCCGCGCCCGGAACGGCGGCCGCATTGACAGCATCCGCGCAATAATGCAATAGAAAGGCCCTATCCATTCGCGGAGCGCGCTCCGCATGCACATTTTTTCGGAGGAGGAGCAGATGAAAAAAGGCATGACCTGGCTTGCGGCAATGGCTTTCTGCGTGGCGCTGACCGCGCCCGCTCTGGCTGCGGACCCCGTTAAAATCGGTGTGCAGGGCGCTCATTCCGGCGACCTTGCCTCCTATGGCGTCCCCAGCCTGAACGCCACCAAGATCGTCGTGGACGAAGCCAACGCCAAGGGCGGCGTGCTCGGCCAGAAGGTGGAGGTCATCTCCCAGGACGACCAGTGCAAGCCCGAAATGGCTACCAACGCGGCCACCAAGCTGATTTCCGACAAGGTCGGCGTGGTCATCGGCCCCATCTGCTCCGGCCCCACCAAGGCCGCTCTGCCCCTGTTCCAGGAAGCCAATCTCATCGCCGTCTCTCCCACGGCCACCACGCCCGGCCTGACCGAGGACGGCAAAAATCCGCTCTTTTTCCGCACCGTGGCCAACGACAACGCGCAGGCCAGGCTGACCAGCGACTTCATGCTCAACAAGCTGAAGGCCAAAAAAATCGCCTACCTGCATGACAACGGCGACTACGGCAAGGGCTTTGCCGACAACAACCGCGTGTTCATGGAAAAGGGCGGCGCGGAAACCGTGCTTTTTGAAGCCGTCACCCCGGACGCCGTGGACTTTTCCGCCGTGGTGCGCAAGCTGCGCCGCGCCAAGCCCGACATCGTGGTCTTCGGCGGCTACCAGCCCGTGGCTTCCAAGCTGATCCAGCAGATGCGCCGCGACCGCCTGACGACCCCGTTCATCGGCCCCGACGGCGTGAAGGACGAAACCTTCCTTAAAATGACCGGCAAGGACAGCGAAGGCGTCTACGCCTCCTATCCCAAGGACACCAGCACCCTGCCCGAGTACAAAAAGGCGCGCGAAGCGCACGTCAAGGCCTACGGCAGCGAGCCCGGCTTCGGTTACTACAATGCCTACGCCGCCGCCCAGTGCCTGCTGGCGGCCATCGAAAAGACGGGCGGCACGGACACGGCCAAGCTCAAGGAAGCCCTGCGCACCAACCCGGTGGACACGCCGTTGGGCAAGATCAGCTTCAACGAAAAGGGCGACGCGGCCGGTATGGCGCTTTCCATCTACCAGGTCAAAAACGGCAAGTTCGTGGAGCTGGATCACAGCATCACGTTGCAGTAGTAGCACTGGCGGGACGCGGCTCACGCCGCGCCCCTTTTCCGCCCCGCGGCGGTGCGGCGACCTCCGGGCCGTGCCGCGTCCGCCGCGCGCGGCGATTGCGCGCGCGGTTTATGTTCCGGGCGCTTCGCAGCATTCACCAGGCAGCCGGCGCTCCGGCAATCTGGCGGGCCCATGCCCGCGTGCGGGTAAGCATGGACATCCAATTCTTCGTAGAGCTCTTTTTCGGCGGACTGACCCGGGGCAGCATCTACGCCCTGATCGCTTTGGGCTATACTCTGGTGTACGGCATCATTGAGCTCATCAACTTCGCCCACGGCGAAATCTATATGCTCGGCGCTTTCACGGCCCTGCTGGTGGCCGGGGTTCTGGGCGTATATGGTTTCCCGGCCGGGGGCATTCTGGTCGTGGCCGCCCTGGCCGCCGTGATCTGGTGCGCCGCCTACGGCTACACCCTGGAAAAGGTGGCCTACAAGCCCCTGCGCGGCGCGCCGCGCCTTTCCCCGCTGATTTCGGCCATCGGCATGTCCATCTTTTTGCAGAACTACGTGCTGCTGGCCCAGACCTCCGACTTCGTGCCCTTCCCCCGCCTGTTGCCGGAAATGGAATTTCTGGAATACGTCAACTACGTCATGGGGCCCAGCGATTTTCTGATCCTTCTGGTCAGCACGCTGGCCATGGTCTCCCTGTCGCTCTTCATCCGCTACACGCGCATGGGCAAAGCCATGCGGGCCACGGCCCAGAACCGTAAAATGGCCCTGTTGCTGGGCATCAACGCCGACTGGATCATTTCCCTGACCTTCATCATCGGCTCCGGCCTGGCCGCGCTGGGCGGCGTGCTTATCGCCTCGCACATGGGGCAGGTCAACTTCGGCATCGGTTTTCTGGCTGGTCTCAAAGCCTTCACGGCGGCGGTGCTCGGCGGCATCGGCTCCATTCCCGGAGCCATGGTGGGCGGGCTTGTGCTGGGTCTGGCCGAGAGCTTCACCACCGGCTATTTCTCCGGTAACTACGAAGATATTCTGGCCTTCGGCATTCTGATCCTGATTCTGATTTTCCGCCCCGACGGCATTCTGGGCAAAGCCAAGGTACAGAAGGTGTAGCCATGCGGCGCGTATTCAAGGCCGTGCTCACGGCGATATGGTTCATGGTGCTGACCCTGCCGGTCATGGGCATCAAGCTGAACACGCTTGACGAAACCGTTCAGTGGCGTTTTGACCGTATTCTCTGGCTGGGCGCGGGAGTTTTCGTCCTGGCCGTGATCTGGGACTGGTGTTTTTCGCGCAAGGCCAAAGGTCTGCCCCTGCTGCGCCTGCCCGAAGGGCTTGGCGCGGGCCTGCGGGCTCTGAGCGGGCGACCCCGCCTCAAGACGGGCGGTCTGGCGGTTCTGGCCCTGTTCATGCTGACCATGCCCCTGATCAGCTCCTTTTATCAGACCAATATCATGATCTCGGCTCTGCTCTATGTCATGCTGGCGCTGGGTCTGAACATTGTGGTGGGTCTGGCCGGGCAGCTGGTGCTGGGCTATGTGGCTTTTTACGCCGTGGGCGCCTATGCCTACGGCCTGCTCTACCAGTTTCTGGGCTGGGGATTCTGGGCCTGTCTGCCCGTGGGCGGCATACTGGCCGTACTTTTCGGTCTGGCCCTGGGTTTTCCGGTGCTGCGTCTGCGCGGAGACTATCTGGCCATCGTCACCCTCGGTTTCGGCGAAATCGTGCGCCTGGGCCTCCAGAACTGGACCAGCCTCACCGGCGGCCCGCGCGGCATCAGCGACATCCCCCGACCCGGTTTTTTCGGCCTGGAGATGGATATCAATGCCTCCACCACCTATGTCTATTATCTGGTGCTGGCGGCGGTGGTCATCACCATCATCATGATCTCGCGGCTCAAGAATTCGCGTGTGGGCCTGGCCCTGCAAGCCCTGCGCGAGGATGAAATCGCCTGCGAAGCCATGGGCATCGACATCACCCGCGTCAAGCTCTCGGCCTTTGCCCTGGGCTCCTGCTGGGCCGGCTTCGCGGGCGTGATCTTCGCGGCCAAGACCACCTACATCAATCCCTCCAGCTTCACCTTCATGGAATCAGCCATGATTCTCTCCATGGTGGTGCTGGGCGGCATGGGTTCCATCGCGGGCGTGGTCATCGCGGCCCTGATCCTGATTCTGGCCCCGGAATACCTGCGCGCCTTTTCCGAATACCGGATGCTGATCTTCGGCGCGATCATGGTGATCATGATGATCTTCCGGCCCCAGGGTCTGATCAGCGGCGAACGCCGCCGCTACAGAATCAGCGCCCTGCACGGGGCCCACAATGGAGGCCGGGCATGAGGCCGGTGCTGGAAGTTTCGGGTCTTTCCCAGGATTTCGGCGGTCTGCGCGCCCTGAGCGATCTGGACCTGCGCGTGGACGCCGATGAGATTGTGGCCCTTATCGGCCCCAACGGCGCGGGCAAAACCACGTTTTTCAACTGCGTCACCGGCATCTACACGCCCACCGAGGGCAAGATGTTCCTCTACGACGCCGATGGCGAAAAGCATCTGCTCAACGGCAAAAAGCCGCACGTCATCACAGCCATGGGCATGGCCCGCACCTTTCAGAACATCCGCCTGTTCAGCGACATGACCGTGCTGGAAAACGTCATGGTGGGCCGTCATTGCCGCACCCGCGCGGGCATCTGGGGCGCGCTGTCGCGTGACGGCCATACCCGCCGCGAAGAGCAGGAAAGCATCGACATCAGCTATGCCCTGTTGGAAAGCCTGCACCTGCAGGAACTCTGGAACGAAAAGGCCCGTAATCTGGCCTACGGCGCCCAGCGTCGCCTGGAAATCGCCCGCGCGCTTGCCACCGAGCCGCGCATGCTGCTGCTGGACGAACCCGCCGCGGGCATGAACCCCCAGGAAACCCACGAGCTGGAAATCCTGGTGCGCGGCATCCGCGACGCGCGGAACCTTTCCATTCTGCTCATCGAGCACGACATGAGCATGGTCATGTCCCTTTCGGACCGCATTTACGTCATGGAATACGGCTCCTGCATCGCCATGGGCAAACCCGAGGAAGTGCGGGCCAACCCGCGCGTGATCAAGGCCTATCTGGGGGAAAGCGATGCTTGAGCTCCGCAACGTGGACACCTATTATGGCAACATCCAGGCCCTGCGCGGGGTTTCCCTGCATGTGGACGACGGCGAGATCGTCACCCTGATCGGCGCCAACGGCGCGGGCAAATCCACGACCCTGATGACCGTTTGCGGCATCAACCGGCCGCGCCGGGGTGAAATCATCTGGAACGGCACGCCCATCCACGAACTGCCGCCGCATGAAATCGTGACCCTGGGCATTTCCCAGGTGCCGGAAGGCCGCCTGATCTTCCCGGACCTCAGCGTGCGCGAGAATCTGGACCTCGGCGCTTTTCTGCGCCGGGACAGCCAGGGCATCAAGGAGGACATGGACTATGTGTTCAGCCTCTTTCCCATTCTGGCCGAGCGCCGCCGCCAGGCGGGCGGCACCCTTTCCGGCGGCGAACAGCAGATGCTGGCCATCAGCCGCGCGCTCATGGGCCGTCCCAAGCTGCTCCTGCTGGACGAGCCCTCTCTGGGCCTCGCGCCCATCATCATCCAGCAGATCTTTTCCATCATCCACAAGGTCAATGCCGACGGCACCACGGTTTTCCTGGTGGAGCAGAACGCCAACCAGGCCCTGCGCATCGCCCATCGCGGCTATGTGATGGAAAACGGCCGCATCGTCATGGAAGACACGGCCGCCAACCTGCTGCAGAGCGACGAAGTGCGCAGCGCCTATCTCGGCATGTAGCGCGCTGTCCGCCCGCATCCGGAGCGGATTAACGTTAAGATCATAGCTGGCCGGGGCACGCTGTCCTGACCGGCAGGTTTCACGCCGCGACGCCGGAGTCTCATCTCGTCGGACCCCGTGACCAGTTTCAAAGCGAATGGTTCTACGCGGGCGTGAAGTCCTCGGAGCGGAACTTGCTGTAAAAGCGCCCGGACACGGCGGTGAACCGCAGCACGCAGTAATCCGGATCAAGCAGGCCCAGAGGGTAATAGAGCGTATCACCCTCACGCCAGATTCTGGATTTGTTCTCCAAATCCTCCAGCACTTCCATCCCGCCCCTGAACATCACCCCCCGGAAAAAACGCCGGTCGCAGAAATAGACGCAGGCCCTCGGGTCGTGCCGGTACTGCCGCACGCGCAGGGACGAGAGATTAGTGGTGAAGTAAAAGACGCGCAAGCCTTCCCGCAGGCGCGGGGCCAGCATGGCCTTGACGTTGGGAAAGCCGTCGGCGTCCAGAGAGCCGATGAAGGCGGTGCTTTGCCTGTCGATAAGTTTGCCCAAGGTCTGCTCGGGATTTTTCACGCGCGCCTCCCTGTTCCTGGGTCTGTTAACACTAGAGAATTTTTGTTTGCCTGCAAAAAAGATAAGTCTGCTCTGAGGGAGTGTACTCTTTCTTATGGTACTCGCCCGAAAAAGCAGGCGAAATCTGACGCAGCAGACGGGCAAAAAGGCATAGTGAGAACAGGCCCTAGCCTTCCTCCACCGGCGGTGCGCCGCGCGTCGGCAGGCTGCCGTGCCGGATGAAGTGGTCCACCAGACCAAAAACCATTTCATTGCCGCAGAAATTTCCGGCCGCGATGGCGGCCTTGAACTCCGGCAGCCGGGCCTCGAAACGCCGCAGCAGTTCCGGCTCCAGACTGAGCATATCGGCCTGCATGCCGTAATGCAGGCGTTCCACGTAAAGAGCGTTGAAGCGTTGTTCCACCATGGCCTTGAGCGGCAGGGTCAGAATGGGCTTGCCCAGATACAGGGCCTCGCCCATCAGGGTATGCCCGCCGCCCTGGATCACATAGGAGCAGCCCTCCAGCAGCCGCAAAAAGCCCTCCTCGCTCTTGCGCATGAAGACCACATTGCCCTCGCGCCCTTCGGTGCGGTCATAGCCGTAAACATAGCAGGTCTTGTCCGTGGCTGCGCGCAGAAAATCCACCAGCTTCCTGTGGGTGGAATTGCTCTGGTAGACCAGCACATGCCCCTCATCGCGGGGATGCAGGCCCAGCACGCTGTCGCGCAGGATGGGCGGGGCCACGCGGGCCTTGTAGCGCGGCAATACCGGCGGCGCGTAAAAAGAGATGATCAGGTTTTCCGCCGTGGGCCGGAACAGATAGCGCGGGGTCAACCCCTGCACCAACGCGTCCCACCACATGCCGGGCGGCAGATTGTGGCGGCAGCAGGTGATGATATGCTGATGATCCAGGGTCAGACAGGGCAGACCCGCCTGTTCGGCGGCGCGCGGCACGAAGTATTCCAGATCGGTCATGCAGACGTCGGGCCTGAATTCGTCCATGAGCCGCAGCACCCGGTCGATATAGCGTCGCCGGTGCAGGAGCAAGGGCACGGCGCGGGCGATAGTCGCCCCCAGGTCCACCTTGTAGTTTTTGAACACTGTGCCCAGATTGGGCAGGCGGCGGACAGGAAATTCCGCTTCCAGCACCTTGGGGGCGTCGTCATCGGCCACAAAAAGAAATTCGTGGCGGGAAAGCCGACGGGCAATGGTCAGGCCCCGCATGGCGTGCCCGTGGCCGGTGCCGTGAATGCCGTAAAGTACGCGCGCCATACCGCTCCTTATCTGGAAAATTTCGCGGATAAATTTACCAACGGGGAAAAGGCGCGTCAATCAGAAGCGCATCGGGGCGGCACAAGGCGGCAGGGACGCCTTCTTGATCCGATGGTCCCGCCTGTCCAAAAGCTTGCGCTTGACGCCCGCTAGCCTTCTCCCTACCATTTTTACTCCGCACGAGAGGAGCAATATGGAACAGGACTTCCAGAGCCATCCGTCCGGCGTCGCGCCCGTCTGCAACGTGACCATTCCGGTCTTCAACCGTCCGCGCGCCACGCGCGAGACGATCCTCGCCCTGCGCCGGACCTCGCAGGAAATCCCCTTTGACATCACCGTGGTGGACAACGGCAGCGATCCCGCTCTGGTCGAAAGTCTTCTGGCGCTCAGAGAGCGCGGCGTCATCGACCATCTTTTTCTGCTGCCCCGCAACATGGGCGTGGCCTGTGCCGCCAATGTGGGCTGGGAAATGGTGCCCGCGCCCGTGTATATGAAGCTGGACAACGATACGGCCATGCGCCGGACGCGCTGGCTGCCCGGCCTGCTGGCCCTCTGGCGGCACGGCAGGCCGCAATCCAATCTGGGCGGGGCCTTCAATTTGGACATGCTGCGTCGGCATCCCGGCGCGGTGAACACGCCGGAGGGCGTGCTGGGCGTCTGCCCCGACAATCTGCCGGGCCAGGCCGTGCTGATCCCCAAAGCGGTTTCGGACGAACTGGGCTTCTGGAACGAGGAATACGGCGTCTACGGCGGCGAGGACGGCGACTACGGCCTGCGCATGACCTGCGCGGGCTTTCCGCAGTACTATTATCACGGGCCGGACTATTTCGAGAACCTGCCCGAAGAGGACGCCCAGGCCACCTATGCGGCCCGGGGCATCGACAAGCGGCGTTTGCACCGGGAGCTGGTGGTCACGGACAACCTGCTGCCGGGCAAACTCTTTCTGAATAAAATTCTTTATGCCTCGGGCGTGCGTTCGCTGAAACCCATGCGCCGCTATGAAATCCTCGACGTGGCGGACGACTGCCGCGTCACAGTGGCCGAACGCAAGGAATACCGCGAACTCCGGCGCGACATGGCTCCGCACCTTGCGGCCGTGAACCGCCGCTTCAGGGAACATATCATGTCCTTCCGGCCTGATCCGGCTGCGGCGCAGGCCCTCAGGGCCAGTCTGGCCCGGCACGGCCAGGACGGCGGCGCGACCCGGTGACGGCGCTTCCTCCGCTTGCTCTCGACGGACGAATCCGGCATACTGATGAGAGAGGTTACCCTAAAAAGTCGCTATGAATGCACGTAAAATCCGCGAAGACCTGGGCCGCGCCAAGGCCAGCTGCCAGCGGCGCGACTTTTTGCGCGCCATCTTTCTGACCATCAACGCCTTCAAGGAGCTGGGGGGGCAGACCGTGCCCACGGATATGCGCGGCGACTTTCGTACCGCGCTCTCCGTGCTGACCTCGGACCCGCAGTATAAAAAAGAATGCGGCCAGCCCCTGACCTACCAGCCGGGCAAGGAACGCGAACTGCTCATTTTTCTCATCAACCTGTACAAGGAGCTCCGGGGCCAGGAAAACCAGGAAGACTACGAAACTACCCTGCAACGCAAGATCAATCTGGACCGCTGCCTCAAGGACGGCAAGCTCTTCCTGAAGCAGGGCAAACCCTCCGAAGCCGACACCAGCTTTGCCGAAGCCCTCAAATACTATAAAAACGAATTCGCCGTCTTTTCCATAATGGCCAAGGCCATGCTGGAGGCGGGCGAATACGTCCGCGCCCTGGGCCATGTGCGCAGGGGGCTCAAGGAACGTCCCGAAGACGCGGATCTGCGTCGGCTGGCCGAGGAATGCCTGCGTCTGCGGGCCCAGGCCAGCCGATAACCAGCCGCGCCGTCTGCCGTTCCGGCCGCTCTTTCTCCTCCCCATGCCGCCCGGGCTCCCCTCTCCGTCCGTGGATTTCCGGAAAAATGTCCGGCGGATGGCCGCCGCGCTTGTCATAATGCTTGAAAAAGTCTAGATTTTCACGGCTATTCTTCCCGTATCGTTATCTTTTTATCATCCGCAAGCGAGGCTTTGCGCATGGACGCTATCCGGTACATCCACGCGGCCGATCTGCATCTGGACACGCCCTTTCAGGGGCTTTCGCGCGAGACGGCCCAGGGCGGGCATCTGGCGCGCCTGCTGCACGACGCCACCTTCACGGCTCTGGAGCGCCTGTTCGGTTTCTGCGAGGCTGAAAAGCCCGACTTTCTGGTGCTGGCCGGCGACATCTACAATCAGGAAAATTACAGCGTCAAAGCCCAGCTCCGCCTGCGCGACGGCTGCGAACGCCTGAACCGGCTGGGCATCCGCGTTTTTCTGGCCCACGGCAATCATGACCCGCTGGATTCACGGCTCAACGCCGTGGAATGGCCGGACAACGTCACGGTTTTCGGGCCGGAGCCGGAGCGCCATCTGCTGGAAAAGGACGGCCGCCCCCTGGCGGTGGTCCACGGCATCAGCCACGCCAGGGCCAGAGAGGGCCGCAACCTGGCCCGCTTCTTCCAGCGCGACGCACGCTATGACTGCTTCCAGCTGGGCGTACTGCACTGCACCGTGGAAGGCGAGAGCAAGGCCGACCGCTACGCTCCCTGCTCCCTGGACGATCTCAAGTCCGCGGGCCTGGACGCCTGGGCGCTGGGGCATGTGCACGAGCGCCGCGTGCTTTCCGAAGCGCCCTTCATCGCCTATCCCGGCAACGCCCAGGGCCTGCACGTCAATGAGCCGGGTCCGCGCGGCTGTCTGCTGGTCACGGCCGCGCCCCGGGGCGGCTCCTACGTCTGCGACGCCGGTTTCCAGCTCCTGGGACCCGTGCAGTGGGAAAAGCTGAACCTGGACCTGGACGGCGTGAACCATCTGGACGAGGTGGAACGCCGTCTGAACCAGTGCCTGGAAGCTGCGGCGCACGCCGCGGACCCCGCCTGCGAGGCGATTATGGCCCGCGTGACCCTGAGCGGGCGCACCGCTCTGGACGCCATGCTGCACGATGCCGCCAACCAGGAAGATCTGACCGAGCGCCTCCGGCATCTGAGCTCGGGCATGCCGGGCGTCTGGCTCAAGGATCTGCGTGTGGAAACCCGCCCCCTCACGGAACGTTCCGAATATCTGCAACGCGAAGATCTGCTGGGCGAGACCATGCGCCTGGCCGAGCGCATGCGCGGGAGCCGGGAAGCCCTGCAGGAGGTTGCCGGTCCGGCCCTGGCCCCGCTGTTCGGGCACAACCGTCTGCGCAAGGCCCTGACCCCGCCCGACGAGGCCCAAATGCAAGCCCTGCTGCAGGAGGCCGAACGCCTCTGCGTGGATCTGCTGGAGGTCCGCTGATGTATATTGAATCCTTCCGCATCGACGGCTTCGGCATTTTTTCCGGCGTGCAGGTGGACAGCCTGCCGCCGGGCCTGTCCATCTTTCTGGGCCGCAACGAGGCCGGCAAATCCACCTGTCTGGAATTTCTGCGCTCCATGCTCACAGGCTATCCCGATCCCCGCAGCCGTGAGGCCCGGCACAGTTACGCGCCCCTGCGCGGCGGCCAGCCCGGCGGCGGGCTTGTGCTGCGCGCGGACGGGCGGGAACCGCTGCACCTGACGCGACGGCCCGGCGCGGGCGGCGGCCTGCTGACGCTGAGCGAAGCGGACGGCAGCATGCTGCCGCCGGAACTTTTGCGCCAACTGCTCTTCGGGGTCAGCCGCGAGGTCTACCGCAACGTCTTCGGCTTCAGCCTGAGCGAACTGGAAAATTTTGAAAGCCTGAGCGCCGAAGGCGTACGCAATGCGCTCTATGGCGCGAGCTTCGGCCCCGGCCTGCGCGCGCCCGGCGATGTGCTGAAAATCCTGGAACGCCAGGCCGAGGATATCTTCAAAAGCGGCGGCAGCAAGCCCGCCCTGAACACGGCCATCCGGCAACTGGAAGAACTGCGCGACAAGATTGAGGATGTGGCGGCGGAATGCGCGGGCTTTGACGGCATGGCCCTGGAGCTCTCGCACAAAAAGACCGCCCTGGCCGATCTGCGCCGCCGCAAAAGCGATCTGGAAGAGGAACGCCGCTTGCTGGAGCGCCGTCTGGGCGTCTGGCGGCAGTGGGATGAATGGCGCATGGCCGGAATCCGGCTGGAACGCCTGACCCCGGTGAGCGAAAATTTTCCCGAGGACGGCCCGGCGCGTCTGGCCCGCATTCAGGAGGCCCGCGAAACCTGCGAACGCCAATTGGCGGCCCACAGGGAAAAAACAGCCCGCCTGCGCGAACGGCACGACGCCGTGCTGGTGGAGCAGCGCCTGCTGGACGCCCTGCCCGAACTGCGCCGCCTGTCCGAGCGCAAGAGCGGCTACCGGCAGGCCCAGAGCCTGCTGTCAGGCCAGGAAGACAATTGCCGCCGGGCCGAGGCGGATCTGAACCGCGAACTGACCCGGCTGGGACCCGGCTGGAACTGCGAACGCATCCGCGCTACGGACCGTTCGCTCTTCGCCCGCGAAGATCTGGAAAAGCAGGCCAGGGAAATGGCGGCGGCGGACTCGGCCCATCAGGCGGCCGTGGACGCCCTGACCAAAGCCAATCGCGACGTGGAAACAGCCGAGCGCGACGTGGCGGCGGCCCAAAGCGCCCTGGCCCTGCTGCCCGCGCCGGTGGCCGCCCTGGGCGACGAGGCCCGCGACGACCTGCGCCAGACTCTGGCCCGGCTGGAGGAAGGCCGCCGCCAGTTGCCGGGCCGCCAGCGCGCCCTGCACAATGCGCGCACGACCTTTGCCAGAGCGTATGATCCCCTGCGTCTGGCGGCCCCCGGCGGTGTGCCCGGCAATGGCGGCAATAACGGGCCGCGCGACATCCTTGACGGCCTGCTGGCCCGCCAGGACGAGGCCCTGACCCTGGCCGGCGAGGTGCAGGAACGCCTGCGCGAAGCGGGCGAAGCCTCTCAGGCCGTGCAACAGGCTGAAGAGCAGGTGGAGGCGGTCAAAAACCGCATGGAGGAGCTGCGCGACGCCCAGCGCAACGCCAGCGGCCCCAGCCGTGAAGCCTTGGACGCCCGTGCAGCGGCCCTGCGCTCCCTGCGGGCGCTGTCGGCCGGTATGGCCACGGAACGCGAACGCCTTCAGGAACTGGACAACAGGATCAACAGCGAACAGGCGCCCTCGCCGGTCAAAAGCCTGCCGCTGATCGTGGTGGGCGCACTGCTCATCGCGGCGGGCCTGGGCATTCTGCTGGCCTACTGGCGCTGGGGTCTGACCAGCCTGCCGCTCACCGGCACACTGGCCCTGCCCGTCAGCCTCTGGTCCGGCTACCTGGTGCTGGCCTGCGGCGTGGGCTTTCTGGCCGGAGGCCTGCCGCGCAGCGGCCCCGAAGCCAAGCGCCACCAGCGGGAGATGGCGCAATTGCAGAATCGGCGCGAAACCTGCGCCCTGCATGTGGCCGAACTGGGCGAGCAGGCCCGCCAGCTCTGTGCCGCCGCCGGCGTGGACAGCATGGACCTCGTCACGCTGGAAGCCACGGAAATGCTGCTGGAGCGCGAGCGCGAGCAATGCTTCAATGAAGAACGCTCCCGCCGGGACATGGAAGGCCTGAAACGCGAAATGGGCCTTGCCAAGGCCCAGGTGGGCGTGGCTCAGGCCAGGGCGCACGAAGCGGAGAGCGTGGTCCAGCAGACCCGCCGCCGCTGGCATGAACTCATGCTGGCGCTGCGCGTCAGCAACGTGCCGTCGCCGGAAAGCGCGGCCGCCTTTTTCGCCAGGGCCGAATCCGCCCGTCTGGCCTTTGGCGGCGTGGCCGCGGCGGAAGCCGAACTGCACGCGCTGGAAGACGATCTGCGCGGCCTGGAGGAACGCATGCGCGCCGTGCCCGCCGTGGCCGAGCGCCTGACGCAGGAAGCCGACTGCGCCGCCCTGGTGGAATGCGTGCGGCAAGTGCTGGAATCCTGCCGCGAGGCCGACGCCGCGCGCGAGCAGCGCATCAAGGCCGCGGCCGCGCTTCAGAATCACGAAAACGAACTGGAGCGGGCCGGGAACCGACAGCGTGAAGCTTCAGAACAGTTGCGCGCGGCCGAGGAACGCCTGGGCGTCGCCCGCGAAACCTGGAGTCTCGGCCTGCAAGGCCTGGGACTGGGCGAGGATCTGGATCCGGAAACCGTGCGCGAGGCCTTCAAGTATATGGAAAACTGCCTGGCCGCCGAATCCGCTCTGGAGCGCGCCCGCACCGAGCTTGCGCAGGGCCGCGCGGAACTGGCCGCCTTGCGCGAACCGCTGGCCGCCCTGTTGGCGTCTCTTTCGCGGGATCCGCTGCATGACGCGGACGGCGCGCCTGACTGGCTGGCCAGTCTGGATGCCGCGTTGGCCGCCGCTGAAGCCATGGCACAGTCCCAGGACGAGCGGACCCGTCTTTCCGGCCTGCTGGCCGAGGAAGAGGACGAGGTGCGCGCGGGCGAAGCGGCCCTCAGCGAGGCCCGCAACAACGAACGCAATCTGCTGGCCCTGGCCGAGGCGCATGACGCCGAGGACTTTCTGCGTCTGGCCGCTCTGCGCGACGAACAGCAAGCTCTGGCCCGCCGCCGCCAGGATCTGGAAGACGCCCTGCGCTTGGCCGCCGACACCCTGCCGTTGCCGGAATTTCTGGCATCCTTCCGGGAAGAGGAGCAGGAAAGCCAGGAAAAACGCAGCGCGGCCATTCAGGAGGAGCTCAACGGCATTCTGGACGAGGAACAGGAGCTGGCCACCGCTGTGGCCGGTCTGAGCGCCAAGGTCGCCGCCCTGGCCCGGGCCGACGATCTGGCGGAACTGCGCCAGCAGGAAGCCCTGCTGCTGGAGAGCATGCAGCGCATGGCTCTGGCCTGGAGCCGCCGGGCCTTGGCCCGTGAAATCCTGCTCAACGCCAAGCGCATTTTTGAGCGTGAGCGTCAGCCGGAGGTCATCCGTCAGGCCTCGGACATCTTCGCGCGCATCACAAACCGCCGCTGGCGGGGCATCAGCGCCTCACTGGAAAATTCCAGCCTGAGCATTCTGCCGGATCAGGGCGAGGCCGTGCCGCCGGAATCCCTGAGCCGGGGCACGCAGGAACAGGCCTATCTGGCTCTGCGTCTGGCCTACATCAAAAACCATGCCGCCCACGCCGCGCCCCTGCCCGTAATCATGGACGAGGTGCTGGTCAACTTTGATCCGGAGCGGGCCGAACGCACGGCGCGGGCCTTCGCGGAACTGGCCGACGGCAGGGAAGGCCCGGCCCATCAGCTGCTCTACTTCACCTGCCAGCCGCACATGGTGGACGTGCTGCGGGCCGCCGAACCCGGCGCGGCCCTGTTCAAGGTAGAAAACGGAACCATCACGGCCGGTTAAACCGCAGCCGCAATGGAATTCGCCTGAAAGAAGGGCCGGACACCTTGAGCGTCCGGCCCTTCTTTCAGGCATGCATGCGCCGCCGTGCGGCCCTGTAGCGGTTCCTGTGCCGGACGTTACGGCGGTGCAGAATGTGGCGCGCCTGCGTGAGCAGGTACACGCCGGACAAAATTCCCACCGCGCCGAAACATTCCTGCCAGTAAAAATCCTCCCCCAGCACGGCGATGCCGACTCCCACACCCATCAGAGGCATGATATTCAGAAAGACGGCGGCCTGCCCGGCGCCCACCGCCTTGATGCCGAGATTCCAGAAGACCATGGCGCAGACCCCGCCCACCCAGACCACATAGGCCATATAGGCCATGCCCGCCGTCGACAGCGGCGCGTAATGCAGTTCGCCCGTGAACAGGCCGTAGACGAAGGTGGTCAGCGCCCCGAACACCCCGGCCCAGGCCGTGGTGGCCAGCGCCGAAAGATGCCGCATGACCCGGAAGCCGATCAGCATATACGCGGCCCAGCCCAATTGGGCGCAAAAGAAAAGTATGTCGCCGTAATTGAAGGAAATATGCAGCAGGGCTTCCAGTGAGCCCTTGCTGAACAATACCAGCACGCCCAAAAGAGAAATGGCGATGCCCAGCCACTGGATGGGCAAAAGCCGTTCGCGCAGAAAGAGCACCGCCAGCAAGGCTGTGACCGCGGGCGTGGTGGAGGCGATCAGGGTGGCGTTGCCTACAGTGGAGTATTGCAAGCCGGTGAACTGGGCCACGTTGTTCACGGCCACGCCGGTCACGCCCATACAGAACAGCGGAAAAAGACTTGCCAGGGGCGGCAGCAGCGGCGTTTTGCGCCGCCAGCGCATGATCAGAAAAATTGTGGCGCTGATCAGAATGAAGCGCACCACGGTCAGGCTCACCGGCGTGATTTCCCGCACGGCAAGCTTGATGAACAGTGGCTGAACGCCCCAGATGGCCGCCGTCAGGGCCAGAAGACCGTAGAATCTTCCCACTGCTTGATGCCGTCGGTTCATGCTCCGCTCTCTTCGCAAGACTTGCTTGACGCGTTCTGCTTCAAATTCCTCACAAATGCAAGCCGTACGTATTTTTTATGAAAATGAATTTCAATTTTATTGACACCAGATCCGTTCTGTGCCAAAGTCACGCCTACACACCTGCAACGCGGAGAAAAGTATGAATTCTTCCTGCACCGCCGTGCAAACCCTGGATGTCAGTCATCGTTTCAGCCATGAAAATCTGCATATTCGCTTCAATACCCGTTTTGATCCGCCGCAAGTCGGCATTCTCATCAACCTTCTTCAACGCTACCATCAGTCCTGTAAGCGTATTTTTATTGATGTCAGACAGGTTGAACAGCCGGATCCACTTGCAGTTACAGCTCTTAAGACCGCCTTTTTGCACGCCGCCTACGAGCCGCAGCGTATTGTCTTCAAGGGCAATAGCGGCTTCGCTCTGGCGGTCAGCGGCAACAGGGTGCTGATCGTTCCGGAAAAGAAGCGGGAAAAACATGTCTGCCGGGGCAACTGCGCCAATTGCCGTTGCGGGCACAAGAAAAGCCCTCAGGTCAAGAGCGCATGACAAGCCGGAAAAGGGAAAATTGGGGGCTTCCGGAACGGCGCGCGAAATTTTTAATTGCTACACTTTTAAAATTCGTGCTACCAAGGTAGCCGCGACAACGCCGTCGGCTCCGGTCGGCCAGGGGGCGCCGGAAAAACGGCGGCATAAACATAGCCCTGAGGAGAGAGGCATGAGCAAAGAAAGGAACAATCCGGGAAGATTCAAGAAACAGTGCATGGTGGCCTTGCTGGCGGCCGGTCTGTTTCTGGGCGCGACGGGGAGCGCCAAAGCCATTGACTTTAAGGTGGCCGGTGAATGGCTGGTGGGCTTCGGCGTGGGCGACTCCAATCTGACCAAACACACGCGCGATGCCCAAGGCGGCCCGAAAACAAAATCCAACAGTAATGATGACTTCGCCGCGGGCCAGCGTGTGCGTCTGCAATTGGACGCGGTGGCTTCCGAAGCCCTGTCCGGCACGGTCTTTTTCGAGATCGGCGACCAGACTTGGGGCAAGGCCGACGAAGGCGGCGCGCTGGGCGCTGACGGCAATAACGTCATCAAAGTCAAGAACGCCTATATCGACTGGCTGGTGCCCCAGACCGATCTGCGTTTCCGCATGGGCCTTCAGGGCGTCGCCCTGCCCAATGTGGCCGGCGGCTCGGCTGTCATGGACGCCGATGCAGCCGCTGTGGTGGCCAACTACCGGTTCAACGAGCATGTGGGGCTCACTGCTCTCTGGATGCGTCCGGTCAACGACAACTTCGGGGGATGGGAAGACAACAACGGCAATGCTCGTGAGTCCAATTATCTGGACAATATTGATTTGTTCGCCCTGAGCCTGCCCTTGAAGTTCGACGGCATTGAGCTGACCCCCTGGGCCATGTACGGCATGATGGGCAAAAATGCTCTGAACGGCAATGACGGCGCTGACGAAAACGGAATCTGGCGCGATGACGGCAAGACCTATCTGGGCGATCCCTGGGGCACGTCGGACGGCAACCTCTCCTACACCCTGACAGGCCGCTATCCCGGCTTTAACGGCACCGGACTGGGCGGAACCAGCAAAGCTTACGGCTCCATGTTCTGGGCCGGTCTGCCCATCGCCATCACCGCCCTGGATCCCTGGAACTTTGAACTGGACCTGAACTACGGCTACGTGGAAGCCATGGGCCGCTACGACGTGATGAAACGCGGCAATCCCAGCGACATCAAACGCGGCAGCAGCGAGCGTCAGGGCTGGCTGGCAAAGGCCCTCATTGAATACAAGATGGACTGGGGCACGCCGGGCATTTTCGGTTGGTACGCTTCGGGCGATGACGGCAATGTGAAAAACGGTTCCGAACGGATGCCTTCCTTGTCCGCCTCCGGCAACTTCACTTCTTTCATGGGCGACGGCAATCTGGCCTGGGCTCCCAACGGCGAATGGTATGACCGCGACCTGAGCTACGCGGGCACCTGGGGCATCGGTCTGCAGTTGCGGGACATGAGCTTTGTGGAAGATCTCAAGCACACCTTCCGCGTGGCCTACTGGGGCGGCACCAACGCCCCCTCCATGGTCAAATACATGGCCAACGCCTCTTCCTGGAGCGACGGCTACGGCACCAACGACGGCCCGTATCTGACCACCAACGACGGCCTGCTGGAATTCAACCTGGTCAACTCCTGGCAGATATACGAGAACCTGGAAGCCAACCTGGAACTGGGCTACATCGTCAACATGATGGACAAGGACACCTGGGAAAAGGACGGCTACTACGGCGGCGCGGGCAATGGCGCCTTTGAAAAGCAGGACGCCTGGAAAGCCCAACTCGTCTTTGCCTACACCTTCTAGCGTTTGAAGCCCTCTGTGTGCGTTTCCTTCCCGCACACAAAGTATAAAGGCCGTTCTCCGTATGAGGACGGCCTTTATGTATCTTCCGCATGCGCGGCGAGCGCGTCATTCAACATGCTCATAAATAACATATTTCTGGCTGATAATGAAAATCACGGCTGCGGGCAGCCACTTTACAGACCGTCTGTATGAAGAAAAAAGAAAGAGACTTACCGTAATATAGAGGAATAGTACAAAGGAAGAAACAATAAGTATCATGAGTCGTTCTCGTCACGGAAAACTGTTTTTGCCTGCAGACGCTTGAGCGCCGCTGTCAGAAAAACAATAGCCACGCCTATGACTATCATGGGCGACAGTGCCCAGCGCAGAGTCAGCCATTCGGACAGCATCCCCACCACCGGAGGACTGGCAAGCAGTCCGAAATACCCGATGGAGGCGACGAATGATATGGCGGCCTGCGGAGAAACCTGGCTGGATTTGCCCGCAAGGCTGAAACAGAGAGGCACTACCGAAGCCATGCCGAACCCCGTCAGGGCAAAGCCTGTTGTTGCCGTCGCCAGTGTGGGCGACAGGAGCGCGAGGGTTAACCCGGCGGCAATGCTTGCGCCGCTTACTTGCAACACGGGAACCACGCTGTAGCGATTGACGAGCGTATCGGCCACCAGACGCCCCACCACCATCGCGCTCAAACAGGCGACGTAGCCCACGCGCACCAGACTTTCCCGCACCTGCACGACTTGGGCGAAATAAACCGCGCTCCAGTCGTAGAGAGCGCCTTCCGTTGCAAAGCTGCCGAAGGCGATGACGCCGAGAAGGATGATGTAAAGATCAGGGCGGATGGAAGACTGTTTTTTCTTCTGTGCGGCGGACCGGACGTCGCGGGGCATGATTGCCGTGCGCAGCAGCACGAGAATCAGGATGGACAGCAGGAACATGGCCCCGAAATGCGGCAGGGGAGGTATTCCCATGGGAGCAACGATGGCCCCGATGACGCCGCCTATGACGGCCCCGACGCTCCACATGCCATGAAAGCTGCTCATGATGCTTCTGCGGTAGAGAAATTCAACGCCCACCGCCTGCGCATTAAGAGAAATATTCAGCATATTGTTGCTGAAGCCGAAAAAGACCAGCGCCGCAAACAGCCAAAGACGACCGGGAGCCACAGGCAGCATCACCAGCGCGGTCGGCATGGCGCACATGCCCAACATGATGGAACGGCGGCTTCCGATATGGCCCACAAACCATGCCGTGGGGGCGATGGCAAGAAGCTGGCCTACAGGCGCGCCGAACAATATGCCGCCAAGCTCGGCGTCGGAAAGCGACAGAGCGTTTTTGATGTCCGGAATGCGTATGGCCCAGGAGGAAAAGAGTATTCCCATGATGAAGAAAAAATGCATCAGGGCCAAACGATAATAGTTTTTGGGCGCATGCGGCAGAAGCGCCGAGAGCGAATGGTTCATAATCTGGGTATCCTGAAAGTTCTTTGCCGAGCGCGTTGCCCGTGTTCTGCGGAAGGCGGCGTCCATCGAAAACATGCTTGATCAGAGATCGGCCCGCCGCAGGCGATACAACGAAAAAGCGGCGGCCAGCCTCAGGGCTGGCCGCCCCCTTAACCGAATGCCCGTTCGTTCAACTGGCGGGACACGAAGCGCAGCAAATCCCGGCAACGGCTGTAGCCGAACTGATCGACAAAGAAGGCGCATTGTGTGCTGCCCATTTCTTTTTCAAAGGCGTCCATCAAGGACGCGCAGGCATCGCCTTTCCCGGCCAGCCCGCTCAACATCAAGGCCACCGTGAGCGCTCCGCAGGTCTGCTTTCTGCCCATGCCCAGGCCGAACCCGGAAGCAAGAGCTTTGGCCTGCTCCTCCCGCAAACCGACCAGATCGGCGTACGTCGTCGCCAGAGCCTGAGCGCAGCTCATGGCGCCGAACCTTCCCGCAGCGGTTTCGGGCCGTTCCGCCAATGCCGTCCCCGCCGTCGCGGCGTCGGCGCGAGGAATGCCGGGCACAGCGCCGATCAGCGCCGCAATGCCGACTGCGCCGCCGGTTTTCAAAAGCATTCTGCGGGAGGAACAGACCCCACATTCGATATTGTTGTTCATGCGATATTGTTGTTCATGCTCGTTTCTCCAAAAACGTTTTGAAGTCAGAAATCCACAGGATCGGGGCGCAGGCCGGAATCGCCGGAATAAGCCATGCCCTTGGCGGCGGCCACAGCAGTATCGCTATCCGGCGTCTGCCCTGTGCCGAACCACGGACAGGGGATGGCGCAATTGTTGCCGAGTCTGAAGGAATCAGCGGGGTTATACAGTGTCGTCCTCCAGTTCCTTAATCTTTTGGGCGGGGACCCCCGCGACGACGCAGTTGTCGGGAACGTCTTTGGTGACTACGGCTCCGGCCGCAACGATGACGTTGTCGCCGATGGTCACGCCGGGCAAAATAGTGCAGTTGCCGCCGATCCAGACGTCATTGCCGATGGTGACGGGTTTTACCTGGGATAGCCTTGCCCGCCGTCCTTTGGCGACAAAGGGTGATTGACCGTGGTGATAAGTGTATTGGGGCCTATCATGCAGTAGTCGCCTATACGTACCGGCGCGGCATCGAGAATGGTCACGTTGTAGTTGGCCAAAAACTCTTTTCCCACATGAATATTCTTTCCATTATCACATTGAAAACAAGGAAGAATCGAAGGATTCGATCCCGCCGATCCAAACAGTCTGGTGATCAGTTCACGTTGTTTGTTTCGATCCGTATGGGCGCTGCTGTTGAGTTCGCGGCATAGCGTCACGGCATTGCCTTTCCGGGCTTTAACCTCCGGATCGGCAAAGCAGAACTCCAGTCCGGCATCAAGCTTTTCCAGTTCCGTCATATGCTATAGTTCCTTGTGTGGGTTGCCGGATTATCTGTTTGGGCTTTCATAGAAATGCCTCCTTCCGAGATGGGAAAAGTTTCCGAGCCTCCATAAAGCTCTTCCGCAAAGGCTGGCCGTTTTGAGGGGAGCCAATGCGTGGTGGAGGCAACTATAGAAATTCCAAGGGAAAAATCAGCGCTAAATATTAATGAATCATGTGGTATTTTCTCATATTATGTGATACGAGAACGATACAAAGGGAGGGGAACCATGTTCAAAAACAAAGTGGCGGTCATCACAGGCGGGGCGCAGGGGATCGGGAAAACCACTGCCGAGGAGTTCCAAAAAAATGGAGCAATTGTTTGTATCATAGACAAACGCCCCAATGCGTATTTTACCGGCGATCTGGCTGATGAGCGGGCTTTGTCCCGTTTTGCCGGGCAGGTCATCAGTGATTACGGGAAGGTGGATTATCTGATCAACAACGCCTTGCCGCTGATGAAAGGGCTTACTGACTGCACGTATGAGGAATTCAACTATGCTCTGCGGGTAGGCGTAACCGCTCCGTTTTATCTGGCCAAACTGTTTCTGCCGCACTTTGCCCCCGGCGCTGTCATCATCAATATTTCATCTTCCCGCGACCGCATGAGTCAGCCGCAGACCGAGAGCTATACGGCAGCAAAGGGCGGGATTGCGGCATTGACCCATGCGCTGGCCGCCAGCCTTGCGGGTAAAGTGCGGGTCAACTCCGTTTCCCCCGGTTGGATTGATACCGCCTTTACCGAGTACAGCGGCCCGGATGCGGTACAGCATCCGGCAGGCCGGGTCGGCAATCCGCTGGATATCGCCAACATGGTGCTGTTCCTTTGTTCGGATAAGGCCGGTTTCATTACGGGCGAAAATATCTGCATCGACGGCGGCATGACAAAACAGATGATCTATCACAACGACTTTGGCTGGACACTACGCAAGGAGTGATAGCATGTATCCCTTACTGGAGTCCGCAATCAACCATCTGGGGGAACATTTTGCCCGGCGCAACTGGAAATATCTGGATGTTCCGTCTGGAAGCCCAAAAGAAAAAACCTACGAATGGCCCGGAAGCCCAGATGAAAAAATCATGATCTGCGTCCATAATGGGCCGGATATACAAGAGATGTTTCATAGACAGGATTTTTTCTTTTTCAATTTTGCTTATAAAGGCGACTATGGAGCACTCAGTTATAAATATGACAACCATATCACTGTCCACGAAAACGAGTGCTATATCGGCCAGCCCCACACCGGATACGCCTTGTCAGCCCACAGTGAAGAGAACATCATCATTGTCGGTATCCTGATCCAGAAGGAAACGTTTTTTAAAACATTTCTGCCGGTGCTGTCGGCGGATGCCAAGCTCTTCCATTTTTTCCTCAATCCACAGACCAACGAATACTCGGAAGAATTCATCCATTTGCGGTTTGACGACTCCTGTTGTGTCCGGATGTTGTTGGATATGATGGTGATTGAGTATGCCAATCCCCGGGAGGATACGCAGGATATTCTTCAACCCATAGTGTTGACGCTTTTGATGTTGGTGGCGCGGCAATATAAACATTCAAACCCTGTTTCGGGTGATGCTCGCTTGTCGGATCAAATAGTCCGCTATATGGGAGAGCATACGGATGCGGTCACCCTGAAAGATATCGCAAAACATTTTTCCTACCACCCGAACTACATTTCCACCCTGTTGCGCCGGGAAATCGGAAAGTCATTTTCTGAAATCCTGCTGGAACTGCGGATGGAACGGGCACTCAGCCTGCTCAAGGGCACCAGCCTCTCCATAGAAAAAATTGCCCTGATGCTTGGGTACAGCAACAGCAGCAATTTTTATAAAGCATTCCGTGAGTATTACGGAAAATCTCCGCGAGATTATATAGCCGCGAAATGAATCTATCCGTTTGAATTGTCAGGTATACACCCGAATTTTTCTCTTCAGTCTTACCCTTGGTAAAATCTGTCCAGCCTCGCGTCAAAGGAACTTTTGTCATCCTGATTTTCGGCGGGTAGATTTTAGGGTATCAAAATTTTTCATAAATTTTATTTTTATATTTCAATAAAATATCATACAAAATAAGTGCTAGCTACACACTGCTATACGCCACGAAATGTGAAAATTGCGGTGAGCTGCCAGGGAGTTTTTTTACTGGAAAAATTTGTCTGCTTGAAGCCGATAAGGTCTTCTGAGAGCCAGAAAAAATGCCGGTATAAAAAATGGTATAAAAATTCAAAAAATATTTTTATATAATTTATTTCAACATATTACATTTATAGCGCAAATCCGCTTTGAATTGCTCTAAGCGCTGTTTCTCAATAAGGATTTTCGTTCTCTGGCAAGGAAGGCGGGGCCTGGGCGAAGGGAGTATATTCAAACATATTCGACTGTCGCATGGGGCGAACCCGCCGCAGGCAGAGGGCGAAAGGACAATTTAGAAACAGCTCCTAACGGCAAAACTTCTTTCTTTGGCATTCCCTCACACGTCCTCGGTGTCGCGCACCACTTCCAGAATGGACGGCAGGGCGCGGATGGCTTCAATGAGCTGATAGAGCTGGGTGGCGTCGCGCACTTCCACAGTAAAACGCAGTTTGGCGCGGCCGTCCACCAGATTGTCCATGCTCAGGCCGGTGATGTTCACGTTGTTTTTGGACAGTATCTGAGCCACTTCCGCCAGTACGCCCTGCACGTTTTTGGCGATAATGAAAATGCCCGCTTCGTAGGGTTTTTCCTCCGCGCCGTCCCAGTGCACGGAGATCAGGCGCTCCGGCTCCATATTGGCCACATTGGGGCAGTCGGCGCAGTGCACGCTGACGCCCATGCCCCGGCTGATATAGCCGATGATGGGGTCGCCCGGCACCGGATTACAGCATTTGGCGAAGCGCATCAGGACCCCGTCCACGCCGGAAATGCCCACGCCCTCGGTCTTGCGGACGGCCTCTTCCCTGCTTTCCTTGACGCTGGGGGTCGCGGGCGCGGTCGGCGCGGCCTCATTGGGATGCAGCACGGCATAGAGGCGGTTCAGAATCTTGCGCGGGGTCAGGTGGGCGTAGCCCACGGCGGCGATCAGGTCGTCCACGCTCTCGAAATTCATCTCCTGCGCCACCAGGGCCAGATGCCCTTCCTTGAGGGCCTTGGCCACATTCAGGCTGGCCTTGCGGCCTTCCTTCTCCAGCATGTCGCGCCCCAGGGTCACGGCGCGGGCCCGTTCCTCGGTGCGCAGATAGCGCTGGATGCGGCTGCGGGCCTTGGCGGTCTTGACCAGCTTGAGCCAGTCCCGATTGGGATTGCGCGCCGGGTCCGTGACGATTTCCACGATGTCGCCGTTCTTCAGCTCCGTGCTCAGGGGCATGAGACGGCCGTTGACCTTGGCCCCGGCGCAGTGCTGTCCCACCTTGGTGTGGATCAGAAAGGCGAAATCCAGAGGCGTGGCTCCCTCGGGCAGCTCCTTGACGTCTCCGGCCGGGGTGTAGACGTAGACCTCGTCCTTGAAGAGGTCCATCTTCAGCGCGTGCATGAATTCGCGCGAATCCGTCTCGTCGCCCTGGCGCTCAAAAATTTCCCGCAGCCAGGAGAACTGCTCCAGATCCTTGCTGTTGACCCGTCCTTTTTCCTTGTACAGCCAGTGCGCGGCCACGCCGTGCTCGGCCTGACGGTGCATGTCCTCGGTGCGGATCTGGATTTCGATGCGCTCGCCCTCAGGTCCGATGACCGTGGTGTGCAGGCTCTGGTAGCCGTTGGCCTTGGGCATGGAAATATAGTCCTTGAAGCGCCCGTGCACGGGCCGCCACTGCGAGTGCACCAGACCCAGCACCGCGTAACAGTCCTTGATGTCCTTGACCAGCACGCGAAAGGCCATGATGTCGTGCATTTCGTCCAGGGTCAGGGACTGGGACTGCATCTTCTTGTAAATGCTATACTTGTGCTTGATGCGGCCATAGACCTGCCCCTGAATCTGGTTGGAGGCCAGCAGATCCTGTATCAGGCCCACCACCTTGTCGATGATGTGCTTTTCCACCACCTGATGCTTGTCCAGCCAGTGATCGATCTGGTTGAAGACATCCGGCCGCAGATACTTGAAGCTCAGATCCTCCAGGTTGCGCTTGAGCAGATACAGGCCCAGACGGTTGGCCAGGGGGGCGTAAATGTCCATGGTTTCCTGGGCGATGCGCTTCTGCTTGTGGGCTTTCTGGAAATCCAGGGTGCTCATGTTGTGCAGGCGGTCGGCCAGTTTGACCATCAGCACGCGCATATCGTGGCTCATGGCCAGAATCATCTTGCGGATGTTCTCGGCCTGGGCTTCCTCCTTGTTTTCAAAGGGGATCATGCTGATCTTGGTGACCCCGTCCACGATATCGGCCACTTCCTCGCCGAAATTCTCGTCGATCTCCTCAATGGTGGCCTTGGTGTCCTCCACCGTGTCGTGCAGCAGGCCCGCGGCCACCGTGGGTTCATCAAAGCCCATGTCCGCCAGGGTGTCGGCCACGGCCAAGGGATGGGAAAGGTAGGGCTCGCCGGAAAGGCGCGTCTGCCCGGCGTGGGCTGTGGCGGCGAACACATAGGCCCGCTGGATCAGTTCCAGATCGGCGTTCTGATTGTTGGCCGCCACTTTATCGAGAATTTCCTGAATGCGAATCATGGGGTCAGCCCTGCCGGAAGTATGAAAAATGTACGGGAAGAGGCGTTTTTTCGACTATGTTCCGACAAGCGCGGGCTTGTCAACGGCGGAAAGGGATCCCGCGTCTCGGAGTCTCCGGTATTTGTCGGTATTTTTCTTGCATGCCCAAAGTTCAACGGCAGAAATTTCCAGTCATAACGCAGTGGCGTCTGTGCCGCGTGGAGGCTGCAGTGTCCATCAACATCTCAAGCGCGCTTTCCACTGGTCTTTTCACGAATCCGCGCGCTCCGCACGGCGTAGTGCATCCACTGACGCCGAAGCTGATTGTGGAGATCAGGTCAGCTTTTCCCAGGAGGCCCTGGCTCTGGCGAAACAGGCCCTCTACCGGCGACAGACCGCCGGTCGGGGGCTTGCCGTTCAGGACCGGCAGGACCAGGCCGATGCCGACAGCACGGACAACCGGCAAAAACTGTTTCAGCAATTCCGTTCCTACGTGCACAGGGACGGCATAAATTTCCCCGGCATGAGCGCCGCCGAAACGGAAGAACGCTCTCAAACCGAGGCCATATCGGAGTCCCGACAGGCTGGAGAAGCGGACGAAAAAATCAACAAAAAAAATTTCCGGCATTGAACGGCAGTTAAAGGATCTGACAAGCCAACTGGAACAGGTGCTGGCCTCGGATATGCCTGACGCCGCCAAAGAGGAACTGGCCTCAGGCATCAAGAAAAAGATAGACGAGCTGTTGGGTCAACTACAGGCGTTGAAAACAGCGGATCAGGCCGGACAAGACGCGCGGGCGGACGCATCCGGAAACTGACGGCTAGCCGCCGTGAACCATTCCCAGCAGCCAGACCACAGGGGGCGCGAACGCGGCAGTGAGCAGGCCCGCCAGGATCATGGCCAGACCGGCCATGGCCCCGGCCTCCTCATTTTCCTGAAGGGCCGCCGCCGTGCCCTGGGCATGGGAGATGGTGCCCAGCGTCAGCCCGCGCGCGAAAGGGGAA
Organism: Desulfovibrio porci; assembly: GCF_009696265.1. Classification (NCBI taxonomy): domain Bacteria; kingdom Pseudomonadati; phylum Thermodesulfobacteriota; class Desulfovibrionia; order Desulfovibrionales; family Desulfovibrionaceae; genus Desulfovibrio; species Desulfovibrio porci. The sequence continues at coordinate 32,488 of NZ_VUMH01000006.1, read as the reverse complement.
GCGACGCGCGCCAGCGTCAGCGCCCAGGCTCCCAGCAAGGATCCCAGCGTCCCTGTGGCCACCACAAAAGCAGCGGCCAGGGAGGGGATGCCGTCATAAATGGCGGCAATTTCCACCGCGAAAGGAATGGAAACCCCCTTGGCGAGAATGGACATGACAACCTGGCGCGGCAGCCCCCCGGCCTGGGCCATGAGCCCGGCGGAAAACATGGCCGCGAAGGCCCCCGCGCTCACGCTGACGAGAATGGCCGGGGCATTGCGCCAGAGCAGCTTTCTGTAACGGTACAGCGGCAGCGCAAGGCTGACCGTGGCCGCGCCGATCAGGCTGGTCATCAGTTTTTTTGCGGGTTCATACGTGCTGTAGGGCAGACCGCAGAGCAGCAGTACGGCGATAATCACGGCCGCGCTGATGCCGACGACGTTGATCAGCGGATGCCGGTAGCGCAGATACAGACGGAGCACACACTGGTAAACAAGCAGCGTGCCCGCCACGCACAGAAACGTCGTCAGGAACATTGCGCTTTTTCCTTCTCCGGCCTGCGGCGCAACGCCCCGGCCAGCCAGCCGGTCACCAGCAGAGGCAAGGCCGTGCTGCCGACAATGGCCCCCAGCAAGACCCAGCCATAGTCATAAAAGACCTCGCCCCAGTTCATCAGGCCCACGGCCACGGGAATGAAAAAGAAGACCAGGTGCCTGAGAAGAAAGGAAGCTGCCTCGCTTATCCAGCGTTCCTTGACGACGCCCGCGCTCAGCAGGAGGAAAAGTACCATGATACCCAGAACATTGCCGGGAACGGGCAGATCCAGCACCGTGACCGCATAGTCCGCCAGCCAGGCAATGGCGGCGAGCACAGCCGTCTGCCAGAGCAAGCGCCAGGTTTGTCGCATACCACACTCTCATAAAAAATTGCAGCCAAATTGTTCCGGCGAGTCCGTTTTCACGGACAGCCGCCAGTCCGGGTCGGTTTCATACCGCAATCCCGGCCTGAAGGCCAGCCATCTCCGGCCAATCCGAGGGCAGACGCCTTTACTTCCCTCATCCCGCGAACGTCACCGGCGCAGCCGGAACGTGAGCCGGGGGCTGGTGTTGCGGGAATTTTGCAAAATTGACGATTTTTCCCTCTTCCGCCTGCCCGAAATGAGCGACGCCCTACTCCACCACTTCATAACGCTGCAAGGCCTTGGGCACCCACCACTTGTCGAAATTGTACATGATCCCGGCCAGAGCCGGCCGGATGCCCATGAAACGGCGCTGCACCACGGGCAGGGCGTAAGGTACGAACAAAAAGCAGTAGGGCTGGTCATCGGCCAGGATTTCCTGAACCCTGGCGTACAGGCGCGCGCGCACGGCCTGATCCGGCGTGGCGCGCGCCTCTTCCAGCAGGCGGTCCAGTTCGGGATTTTTATAGTGAGTGAAGTTCAGGCCGCCGTCATGGGCCTGGGAGGAATGCCAGACCTGAAAAATGTCCGGGTCCTGGGTGATGGTCCAGCCCAGAATCACGGCGTCAAAGCGGCCCTTGTTGACGAATTCGCGGATAAAGGCCGCCCACTCCACCGTGCGGATGCGCACGTCGATGCCCACGGCCCGGAGCTGGGACTGGATCACCGTGGCCGTGAGAATGCGCTGCTCGTTGCCCTGATTGGTCAGGATGGTGAAGGCCAGGGGCCTGCCGTCCTTGTCCAGCACGCCGTCGCCGTCCGTATCCCTGAAACCGGCCTCGGCCAGCAGGGCGCGGGCCGCCGCCACATCCCGGGCCACGGGCTTGAGCGTGGGGTGATAGGCCCAGGAACCGGGCTTGAACGGCCCGAAGGCCGGTACGCCCTGCCCCAGCAGCACGCCCTTGACGATCTCGTCGCGGTCGATGGCCATGGAAACGGCCCGGCGCACCCGGATATCCTTGAAAAAGGGATGTTCCAGATTGAAGCCCAGAAAGACATAGACCGAAGCCAGATAGCGATATTTGTGAAAACGTTCTTCCCAGAGCGGGCCGGAGGTCTGCCGCAGATACTGGAGCGGGCTCAGGTCCATGACATCCAGACGCCCGGCGCGGGTTTCCATGAACATGGTGGCGCCGTCCGGAATAATCCTGTAAACCACTTCGCTGATGTGGGGTTTGCCGTCGAAATAAGTAGGCGATGCCGTGAGCGTGATGCGGCTGCCCGGCTCCCAGGACTTCAGGCGATAGGGACCCGCGCCCACGGGCTTGCGGGCAAAAGGCGTCTCGCGGATGTTCTGCCCTTCCAGAATGTGCTTGGGCAGGATGGGGCTCATCCAGGAAGATACGGCCCTGGCGAAGAACTGCTCGTAGCGCACCTCAAAGCGGTAGCGGTCCAGCACGCGCAGTTCTTTGATCCGTAAAAAATCCTCGGCATAAGGGCTGCCCGTGGCCGGGTCAATGATCAATTTGTAGGTAAAGGCCACGTCCTCGGCCGTGAGTTCCCGCCCGTCCTCCCAGAGAATGCCCTTGCGCAGGGTGAAGCGCATCAGCCGCCCGCCCTCCTCCATGCTCCAGGATTCGGCCGCCCACGGTTCGGGCTGCAAATCCTTGTTGTAGCGCAGCGGGGCCACATAGAGCATGTCGGCCACCTCATGCGAGGCCGAATCCGAGGTCAGGTAGGGAATCAGGTTGGAGGCCTCGCCGATGCTGCCGAAAAGAATGCGGTCGCCGTAGCTCTCCCCGGCCGGGGTGCCGTTTCCGGCGGCGCGGGGCGCGTCCTCCACGGGCATGTCCCGCGAAACATCCGCCGCCGCGAAGGCCTGACGGGCTTCCGGCGGACAGAAAGCCCCCAGCCAGAGGGAAAATATGACGGCGGGAATCAGGAATATTTTTTTCATAATTTGCGCGCTTGCGGTTGCTTTCATCCTGTAACCTGTGCTAAATGTCGCAAATGTCAGAACAGCGCTCTGCGTCCGGCAATTCCGGGGGGGATTGTCTGACGCGGGTGATTTTGAGGGATGCATGAGCCGATCAGAACAAAGTGTCGTCCGGGAAATGTGCCAGGCCTTTTTGCACGACAGCGTGCCGGAATATATCCGCGACGCCGCCTACTATATCCTGTCCGAAGGCGGGGCGCAAAAAATAAATATTCAGGAAGGCGAGACCTGGGACGTGCAGGGCGTGATCCAGGGGGAGGACCTTCAGGTCTACACGCCGAGCCTGAGTTTCACCATCACGGACCGCAGCACGCGCCACCAGTGCAACTGCTCGGACGCCTTTTCCGGCATCTGCCGGCATGTGGCGGCCCTAGCCCTGCGCCTCATTGAAGAACTGCGCAAGGAACAGGGCGATCCGGAGGAAACCCCGTCCCCAGCCACGGACTGGAAGCAGAGCTTCCGGAATTTCTTTTCCACGGACATGGAGCCTGAACCGGGTCGCCATTACCTGATCTTCCGTTTCGCGCCGGAACAGGGACGGCTGCTGGTTTCCTTTTTCCGGGGCAGGCAGAACAAGTCCGGCCTGTCCAGCGTACACAGCGAGGTGACGCTGGAGCAGATCATCCAGAATCCGGACTGGTCCGAATTTTCGCCCCAACTGCCGCACGTGGCCCGCCAGATCGGCCAGCACCTTGATTATTACGGCCACCGGGTGGAGATTCCCGACGGGCTGACCTCCTGGTTTTTCTGGTCCGTGCGCAAGGAATATTACCTGCTCTGGATGGATACGGACAAGCCCTGCCGCATCGAAAGCACGCCTTTCGCCCTCAAGCTCAAGCCCAATCTGGACGACACGGGCTTCAGCTTCGAAGTGCTGCTGAAACGCGAAGGCCGCCCTCCCTTGCCCATCCGCGCGGGCAATTCTTCCGCCCAGGCCGGCGGCCATGCCAACCTGGAGGACGCGCCCATCACCTTCCACGGCCAGATGCCGCTCTGGGTCTGCTACCAGCACAATTTCTACCCGGTGCAGACGGGCCTCTACCCTTCGCTGGTGCGCAACCTGATCTACGAGCGCCCGGTGGTGCCGCACGAGGAAATTTCGGAATTTCTGGACCGCGTCTGGACGCGCCTGCCCGCCTCGGAACTCTATGAGCCGCAGGAATTCCTCAAGCTCATGGAGCCGGTCTTCCAGCCCGCCACCTACAATCCCAAACTTTTTCTGGATGAGGAAGGCAGCCTGCTGACCCTGGAAATCGACAACATCTACGAAACCAGACACGGCGAATTCACTCTCAACGGGCCGAACCCGGACTTCCAGACCGGCAGCTACTCCTATGAGGGCCAGACCTACCTGGTGCGCCGCCATCAGGATGAGGAAGCCCAGCTCATGAACGAGCTTACCGGCATGGACTTTCAGGCCCGCTCCAGCAAGCTCTGGTTTCTGGAGCCGGAAGAGGCCATTGCCTTTCTGCTCGACTCCTATCCCAAGCTGGTGGAAAGCTACCGGGTATACGGCGAGCGCGCCCTCTCCCGCTACAAGATGCGCACGGCCAAGTCCACCATCACGGCCCAGGTGAGCAGCAACGAAAAAGAAAAGTGGTTTTCCCTGGACATCAGCGTGGATTACGAGGGGCAGTCCCTGCCCCTGGAAAAAATCTGGAAAGCCTGGTCGCGCGGCAAGCGCTACGTGCAGCTTAAGGACGGTTCCTACACCAGCCTGCCCGAGGCCTGGCTGGAAAAGCTCTCGCACAAGCTCACGGCCCTGGGTCTGGACCCCAGCAAGCCCCCGCAGCAGAAATTCAAGCAGTTCGAGGCCCCGGTGCTGGACAGTCTGCTGGAAGACCTGCCCGGCGCGGCCACGGATTCTTTCTGGAACAATCTGCGCGAAAAAATCCGCTCTTTCCGCGAGGTGCGGCCCATTGCGCCGCCCAAGGGCCTTAACGCGAACCTGCGCGCCTACCAGGCGCAGGGCCTTTCCTACTTGAATTTTCTCTCGGAATACGGCTTCGGCGGCATCCTGGCCGATGAAATGGGCCTGGGCAAGACTGTGCAGACCCTGGCCTTCATCCAGTATATGGTGGAAAACCACTATGACGGCCCCAACCTCATCGTGGTGCCCACTTCGGTGCTGCCCAACTGGGAACGCGAGGCGCAAAAATTCGTGCCCGGCCTCAAACAACTGACCATCTACGGCACGCGGCGCGAGGGCATGTTCAAGCATATCGCGGGCTCGGATCTGATCATCACCACCTACGCGCTCTTGCGGCGCGACCTGGAGGAGATGGAAAAGTACGAGTTCAACACCGTGATTCTGGACGAAGCCCAGAACATCAAGAATCCCAACACCATCACGGCCCGCGCCGTGCGCCGGATCAACGCCCGCATGCGTCTCTGCCTCTCGGGCACGCCCATTGAAAACAATCTCTTCGAGCTCTGGTCCCTGTTCGAATTCCTGATGCCCGGCTTTCTGGGCTCGCAGCACGCCTTCCAGCGCGGCATCGTCAAGCCCATCAAGGACGGCGACGCCGAAACCCTGGAATATCTGCGCACCCGCGTGCGGCCCTTCATCCTGCGCCGCACCAAGGCTGAAGTGGCCAAGGATCTGCCGCCCAAGGTGGAAAGCGTCACCTGCTGCGCCCTAGAAGAAGCCCAGGCCGAACTGTACGCCGCCCTGGCCCGCAAGCTGCGCGCCCAGGTGCTGGCCGACGTGGACCAGAAAGGCCTGGCCAAAAGCCAGATGTCCATTCTCGACGCCCTGCTCAAGCTGCGCCAGATCTGCTGCCATCCGCGCCTGCTCAAGATGGATCTGCCCGGCTTTTCCAACAACCTGCCTTCCGGCAAGTTCGACGCCTTCAAGGACATGGTCATGGAAATCGTGGAGGGCGGGCACAAGGTGCTGGTCTTCTCGCAGTTCGTGCAGATGCTTCAGATCATCAAGCAATGGCTGGAGTTCTCGCAGGTGCCCTTCTGCTACCTGGACGGGGCCAGCAAAGACCGCTTCGATCAGGTGGACCGCTTCAACAACAGCCCGGACATCCCCATCTTCCTGATCTCGCTCAAGGCGGGCGGCACAGGCCTGAACCTGACCTCCGCCGACTACGTGATCCACTACGATCCGTGGTGGAACCCGGCTGTGGAGAGCCAGGCCACGGACCGCACCCACCGTATCGGCCAGACCCGCCAGGTCTTTTCCTACAAGCTGATCTGCCAGAATACGGTGGAGGAAAAAATCCTCAAGCTTCAGGAAGCCAAGCGCGGGGTGGCCGAAGCCATCATTCCGGGTCAGGACACCTGGAAATCCCTGACCAGGGAAGATCTGGAAATGCTCTTCGACGTATAGAAACAGGCCCTGCTTCGGCAGAGCGCGTCCGCGGGAAGAACCGCCGCTTTGACGGCGTTTTCCCGCGGGCTTTTTGTGCCATGCGCCAAGCGTCAGATCCGGTGCGCTTCCCCCCACTCGCACAGTGCGTCCAGAATCGGCATCAGCGACCGACCCCGTTCGGACAGACGGTATTCCACCTTGGGCGGAATCTGCGGATATTCCGTGCGGACGAGCAGGTCGTCCGCCTCCAGTTCCTTGAGGGCCATACTCAGGGTTTTGTGCGAGATGCCGCCGATGTGCCGCTTGAGCGCGTTGTAGCGAACAACCATGCACTCGGCCAGGATATACAGGATCAGCAGTTTATATTTGCCTGAAATCAGCGACATGGTGTAGCCGAAGCCCGTGGATTTGAGGTCCGCCCCGGTGGGCGCGCAGGTGGGCATGGCACTCTCCTTTTGGTGAGTATCTCACTTTTATGTGCGTACTTCCGCTTTCATCTACAGCAGGTTATGAGCAGGGGCAAGACGGTGCGCTGTTCGCGCCCGGCCGCAACATTCTTTTGAAAAAGGTTGAAACGCATGAGCAAAAAAATTCTGATCCTCAACGGCAGCCCCAGAAAAAACGGCAACACCGCCGCCCTGGCCGGAGCATTCGCTGATGGCGCGCGGGAAGCCGGGCATACAACCACCAGTTTCGCGCTGCGGGAACTGGATATTCACCCCTGTTTCGGCTGTTTCGGCGGCGGCAAGGACCCGCACAGCCCCTGCGTGCAGAAGGACGGCATGGAGCGCATTTACCCGGCCTACAGGGAAGCGGACATTCTGGTGCTCGCCTCGCCCATGTACTACTGGAACTTCAGCGGACAATTGAAGTGCGCTTTTGACAGGCTCTTCGCCGTGGCGGAATGCAATGCCGGTTATGCCAATCCCCGCAAGGACTGTGTCATGCTGATGGCCGCCGAAGGCGCGGACAAGGACAATTTTGAACCCGTGCTGCACTATTATGAGGCCCTGCTGCGGCACATGGGCTGGAAGAATCTGGGCACGGTGCTGGCGGGCGGCGTGCTGGCCGTGGGCGACATCCTGGGCAAACCGGCGCTGGAAGAGGCGCGGCAGCTCGGCAAAAGTCTGCGCTGAGCGGGCCCCGCCAAAGACGCAGGGCCCGCGCCGGATATCCGGCGCGGGTTCCCGACGGATGACAAACCCCGCTTCGCGCGGTTCGCGCCGCCGTCGGCTCGTTTTCACGAAAACTCGCCGGGCGGAAAGGCACGAAAATCAGTCGCCTGACGGCGCAGCAAAGCTGCGACCCGCTCCTGATTTTCGGGGCTGCCGACGTTGTCAACAGCATCATGGCCCGCGCCGGATATCCGGCGCGGGCCATGTCATTTTTTAACGCTTATGCCGCGCTAGCTGTTTTCCACCTGTATCTGGGCGGCGGCCTGGTCGGTCTGCTCCTGCATGGTGTTCACATGCACATCCGAACCCACTGTTATGGTCACGCCGCCGTTGCTGTAAGCGTCGTAACCCTCGGGAGCGCCGTCCGTCTTGGACCAGCCCTCGCCCAGATCCACCCGATTGTCGCCCAAGGTGATGCCGATGCCGCTGAGGGCGTCCATATTGGTCAGATTCGAGACGTCCTCGCCGCTGATGATGACCTCCACGTTGGTGACGTTCTGATCAAGTCCGCCGCTCTGGAAGAGGGAGTCCATATTCTGCTCTCCCTGCACCAGAAGCACGTCCATGCCCGCGCCGCCGTCGTAGGTGCTGCCGGTCTGGCCGTTGTACACCAGGATGTCGTTGCCGTCGCCGCCGAAGAGGTAGTCATCGCCCGCGCCGCCGGAGAGGATGTCGTCGCCGGAACCGCCGTGCAGGCTTTCCGCGCCCTCGCCGCCGAAGACGACCTGCGCATCCTGCGCATGCTCATCACCGAGGCTGCCGCCCGCGCCGGGCGAAGGCGCGTCAAGGCTGACCTCCACGCTGCCGTGCGTGTCAGTCCAATGGCCGTCGGACACCGTGTAGTTGAAGGATTCCTTCAGCTCTTCACCGTTGGCGTGGGCCTCCGCGAGCTTCAGCAGATTCTCCGACGAGGTATCCAGAGTATAATGGTACTGGCCGGTGGCCGCGTCGAAATGCAGGGTTCCGAAAGCGCCCTGCACGTCGCCGCTTCCGTCTATCTGCTCAAAGTGATAGGTCAGAGGATCGCCGTGATCCTGCCCGTCCAGCTTCACATCGTTGAGCGGCAGGCTGTTGTCGGCCGGATTGGCGTTCGCGTCATCGGATGAGATGGAGAAGTCCGCGTCCGGCACCAGACCGGTCAGACCCAGCACCAACGCGGCCTGGCCAATCTGCGGTCTGGCATTGGCGCCGGTGATGGTCGCCTTCAGGTTGCCGGACGTGGCATCTTCACGGCCGTCGCTGACCTTGAACTGGAAGTTCACGTCCGTGGATTCGTCCGTGCGCATATTTTGTGTTATTTTGGAATCAGCGGTGAACTTCCAGCTCCACACCTTGCCGTCCGCATCCTTCGGACTCAGTTCGAACCTGCCCACGCCCTCAATATCCACGCTGTTGCCCGTTACCGGATATTCGTGTCCATTCACGACAATGGACAGGCTGTGCGTGTCAGTGGCGTCCGCATCGCTGAAAGCCAGGGTGCCGGCGTTGTTCTTGCCGGTGGCCGAATCAATGACCGGCGCGTCGTTGGTGCCCACAATGTTGATGGTCACATCCACCGGATCGGACTTCGCGCCGTACTTGTCGGTCGCCGTCACCTGAAAGACTTCCTGCGCCGTCTGATCCTGAGCGAGAACAGCGGCCCGGCCGTTGTCCAGCGTATAGGTATAGTTGCCGTCGGCGTCGATGGTAACCGTGCCGTATGTCGTGGTCAGAACCGTGCCGTCGGCGTTCAGAGTCCAGCCCTCCGCCTTCTGTTCATCCGTTAAGGAGAATCTGTACGTCAGCTTGTCGCCCGCGTCCGCGTCCACGTCATTGGCGACGATGTTTCCGCCGAAGCGGGCGTCATCGCCTGTCGCGCCTTCGACGAGCGGCGTGTCCACGGTGTTGCCGGTGCGGGAAGCATTGACGTCGATATCCGGGGCGGTGTTGGTGCCCTTGATGTTGACGACGATTTGTCCGCTTCCTTCAAGGCCGTCATGATCCTTCACCGTGACGTCGAACGTGATCTCGTACAGTTCGCCCGGCTTCATGGCGCGGACGGCGTCGTTGCCGCTGTTCAGCGCAAACGAATACTTGCCGGTGGCGGGATCCAGCGTCAGGGTGCCGTAGTCGTTGGTAAAGGTCAGCAGGCCGCCGTTTTCCGCAGAGACGGTCTCAGACCCGCCATCCTTGGGGCCGGTGATGGTATAGGTGAGGTTGTCCCTGCTGTCCGCCGCGTCCGGGTCGATGACGTAGAAAGTGCCTTCCGCCGTTCCGGCCGTGTCGGAAGCCTCGGTCACGGTGAGCGTCTTGTCGATGATCAGTTGCGGCTTGTCAGCCGTCCCCTGGATGGACACGTTGACGTCAACGCCCTCGGCGCTGGTCACGTTGTGCCCGTCTACCGCGTACACCTTGACGGTGGCGGTCGGATTGTCCGCTTGGCTCAGGCCCTGCACGGCGGCGCTTTCGTTGTTCAGGGTGAACACGACGTTGCCGTCGTTATCAATCTGCCAGGTGCCGTACCCGTTGGGATCTTCCATGAAGGTCTTGCCGTTGGCGAACACGAAGTGCAGATTGCCCGTGCCCTGGTCATCCGTGAACGCGGCCGCAAGGTCGCCCTTGGCGATCACGCTCTCCACGGTATTGGAGCCGACAGGGAAGCCGTCTTCCGTGACGCCCGTGCCATTGACGCTGCCAACCGAGGCGTCACGTTCGGGCGCGAAGTTCTGCCCGTCGATCTTGATGGTGATCTCCTGATCCACGGTGGCCGTGCCGTCAGTAACGTGGACAGTGAACTTGTCGTTAAGATCCGTGCCCGCGATAAGATGCCACTTGCCGTCGGCGTCCTTGTAGAAGTACTTCGAGGCCTCGGAATCCGCTTCCAGCTTGGCCGGGTCCAGCTTGTAGGTGTAGGTCCACTTGCCGTTCTCGCCCTCCACCAGCGTGATCGTGCCGTACTTGCCGACCATGGTGTCCGTACCGTTGTCAAAGTGGGCGGTCAGATCTTCCATTTTGCCCGCGTCGTCGCGGTCCACATCCGTGGCGATGATCGTGCCCTCAGCGCTCAGGACGCCCCCCTCCACGCCATGAATGGTCTTCGACGCATCAAAGTGGGTGATCTCGGGCGCATCGTTGGTGCCGGTGATCGTAATGGTGATCTTTACAACATTGCTGCCGTCCTCCGCCGGTTCCTTTCCATCCGTCGTCACCACCTTGCCGTTGAGCATGACGGTGAATTCTTCCTCCACAGTCTGGCCCTCGTGCAGGTTCTGCACCGGGTTGTCGCTGCCGTTCTCGCCGTTGAACAGGGTATAGGTCCACTTGCCCGTGGCCGGGTCAACGGTGATGTACCCATACTTGCCGTCGACCGGTTCGGGATGATCAATCATCCCGGTCTGGGTCTGGCCGTTCGCGCCCTGCACGCCGAAGAAGACGGAGGAGTCGGACGCATCAACATTGGCGTTCAACTGCCCGGAAACGGATTCATGGGTAGTGTCATCCTGGTCCGAATCGCCGTCCTCGACCACCGCCCCGGCCAGATCGCCGTCGACATATTCGGGGCCGGAGCCGCCTCCGCCGATCCAGTCGTTCTTGTCGATGGTGATCTGGATTTCCCTGGTCGTCTCGGACTGCGCGCCGTGCGGATCCACCACCACGACCTTGATGGTGTCGGTAAAGGTATCCTTATCCGGATTATCCCTGAAGTAATCCGCCAGCTTGGAGCTGTAGCTGTCCACCGTGTAGGTGTACTCGCCGGTCACGGGGTCAATGGTAAAGGAGCCGTAATCCGTCTTGATGACGGTGGACGTGCTGAAGTCCCCGTTCACCTGCTTGCTGCCGTCGGTGAGCATGTATTGCAGGGAATTGTCATTGTCGTCGATATCGGTGCCGCCGCTGACCGAGCCTTCAAAGCGCATGTCGGGCTTGATCTCATCCGTGTGATCCGTATCCTTCACAAAGGGCTTGGCCACGCCGGTGAAATCGTCGGTCCCCTTCGTCCATTCCGGGCGATCGTTGGCGCCGTTGACGGTAACGGAGATTTCCTTCTCGACCGTCTGGCCGTTGATCACGGCCTGGATGGTAAAGTGTTCGGTATCCGACTTTGCGTTGCTGCCCTCGGAGTTCCAGTCCTGAATCTTGCTGTTGTCCAGCTCGTAATGATACTTGCCGGTGGCCGGATCAAGAACAAGCTTGCCGTACGCGCCCTCCACGACAACGGTTCCGTCCTTTCCGTCCGTTCCGCCCTTGAGATTCCACTCAACCTCACCTCTGGCGATGGCGTCCTTGTCCTGCTGATCCACGCCCGCAACCGAAGAAGATTTGCTCTGCGAATCAGTGAAGCCCTCGTCACGGCTGAGCGCCCCGCCGTTTTCCGTCACCGACAGATTGTCGGCGCCCAGCTTGAAGTCGTCGTGTTCGCCCTGGAAGTTGATCTGGAACTTGCCGTTGGTGGACGCGCCGTGCTCGTCCGTGATCCGGATGTTGAAGCCTTCGTCCGTGAGCAGCTGATCCGCGTTCAGATGGTCGAACGTGCTCTTGGGAACTGTCAGGGTGTAGATATAGCTGCCGTCCGGGCGCAGTTCGAGGATGCCGTACTTGCCTTCAATCTTCTGCACCAGCGTGCCGTCGGGCTTGACAATGGCATAGGTAAAGGAATCGCCTTCGGCGTCGGAACCTGCCAAGTTGCCCGAGATGCCGCCCGAAGCGCTGTCTTCCTTGAAGGAGACTCCGTTTTCTCCCGCGACCCAGAGCGGCAACGAGGAACCGTCCTCCGCCGTGTGCGTGGCGTCCAGCGTGGCGTTGTCGGCGCCTTCCTGCACAAAGACGGGGCGGTCGTTGGCGCCGTCGAGGTAGACCTCCAGCTTCTGATCGGCCACCATATCCGGGTCGGTCAGTTTGCCGTCGGTGAAGGCGTCGTGGCGGTCGTCCCAGGCCACCAGCCTGAAGTTGTCGCCCAGGAAGTCGGAGAGTTTGGCGTGCCAGTTCTCGTCCTTGAAGTTCAGGGCGTCCTGGTCCATTTCGAATGTGAATTTGCCGTCGGCGTCGATGCTCAGCGTGCCGTAATGGATGCCGTCAATGGTGATCTCCAGCGAGCAGCCCGCGCCTTCACCTGTGCCGGTGATGGAGTAGGAATGGCCGTTCGCCACGCCCACCGTGGTGACGGGATTACTACCGTCGCCGTCAACGGCGCTGAGCAGCTTGCCGTCCAGCATGAAGCCGTAGTGCTGGTTCTGTTCGCCCGAAGCGTTGGCGTCGGTCCACTCCACATTGAAATTGCCGCTGGCCGAGCCGTCGGCATTGTTATCCACATTGCCGCCGGGTATGACGCCTTCTTCCTTCACTTCCAGAGCATGGGCGTCCGCCGTGACCACGGTCAGTTTGGGGCCGTCGTCCGTGCCCGTGACCGTAAAGGTCACGTCCTTGATGTCGAACGCGCCGCCGGAGTCCTTGACCACGATGCTGAATGTTTCGTCGGCGCTGTCCTGTGCGCTCCAGTCCGAAACCTTGTTGTGATCCAGTTCGTACTTGTAGATGGGATTACCGTCGGTATCCTTGGTGATGGTCAGCGTGCCGTACTTGCCCACCACCGTGGCGGCAACATTCCCATTGGCGCCGGAGTCAATAATATTACCCGCCGAGGACCAAAAACCGCTGTTCCCCTCATTCAGGTGCTCGCCGTTTACGGTGACGTCGTTGCCGGCTGCATCCTTCTGGACAATATAGTAGTTATGCGAGTCCTTCGCGTCGGGGTCCAGGGCCGCAAGGCTGCCTGTGGCGATCGTGTCCGTCTGGTCGGTCACGTCATGATCGGCATTTTGGTCCAGCACCAGTTCGGGCCGGTCATTGGTGCCCTGGATCTTCACCACGACCTCAACAACCTTCGTGCCGCCATGCGGATCGCTCACCTCTACCTTGAAGGTGCGGCCGCTGTAGTAATTCGCGCCGAACATGTTGTTGATGATATCCCCCACGCTGCCGGAAGCGGCCATGGTGAAGGTATATTCGCCGGTCTGGGGATCAAGCGTCAGTGTGCCGAGGCTGATGTGGGAAAGAATGCCCTTGGCGTTGGCGTCGGACAGGGTGGAGATGTCAAAACCGGGGGCCTGAATCAACGCCTTGAGGGCGTCGCTGACCGCCAGGCTGCCGTCGGCCGCCGCCGCCTTGATCGCCGCGTTCAGAGCGTCGAGCTGATCGGGCGGGAATGTGTCGCTCCGGATCTGCCCCAACACCGCGGTGTAATCCCCGCCGGAGCTCAGCAAATGCTGGGCGCTCAAGCCATCCTTCGCGACCTGGGTGTGCGTCGCGTCGACAAATTTGAACGTGAAACCGTCTTCCGCCGCGACATGCCCGTTAGTTCCGGTAATCTTGTCATCCACGTCCGAGACCTTGATCTGGCCGGACGCTTCAAACTGGTGTCTGCCGTTGACCGTGCCGCCGTCAACCGTGGGCGCGTTACCGTTGAACACGCCGTCTTCCCTGACGGTCAGGTCGGAAGCGCTGGCCGTGGGCGCGTCGTTGGTGCCGTCCACCCGGATGGTGATGGGCTCCTGAGCGTAAGCCCCGTGTTCGTCCGTGACACGGACATTGACCGTGTCGGCGGAGTTAATGAAGTCGCCGTTGTTCATCCCCTGCACGACGGGACGGTCATTGAACAGCTCGAAGTGGTAGCCGCCCCCCGGTTCCATGACCAGTTTGCCCACACAGGTATCAATGTTGTCCGACGTCTGCAGATGCCCGTCCTTGTCCATATACAGGGTGGTGTACACCTTGGCGTCCGGCGCGTCGCCGAGCGTGAAACCGTAGCTCTGGGTGGCGTTGTGGTCGTCGTCCGTGCCTGTGGCCGTGCCGCTGTCCTTGCTCTGGGAAGCGTCCACGTCCACGCCCGCCTCACGCACAACGAGCGCGGTGTGGTCCAGGGAAAGTATGGGCACGTCGTTGGTGCCTTCAATGGTCACGCCGATCATGTGGTGACCCTGCGAGCCGTGTTCGTCCGTGGCAGTGACGGTGAAGTGGAAATCCAGCTTCTCGCCCTTGGCCAGGCTTTGCGCGGCGTCGCCGTCAAGAGCGAAAGTATAGTCCCCGGCCTTGTGGTACACTGTGCTGCCGTCGCCCAGCGTTTCCGTCCAGTCCTGCTTGTGGAAAGTCAGCGTGCCGTAGTTGGTCTTGATGACCTGAACGTTGTCCGTCTCCGAAGAGCCTGCGGGGTCCACGGTAATGTTGGAGGTAAAGGCGTTGCCGCTAGCGTCCACGAAAGGCGTGGCGCTTGAGCCTTCACCCTGGTAATGCGTGACGTCCTTGCCCGCGAACTCGTCGCCGAGTTTCACGGAAAGCCCGAATCCGCCGTCCTGATCCGGGTCGCTCACGTTGACATGACCGGAAACCTCGACCCGATGATGATCAGGGAAGACGTAGCCGTTGTCCTTGCCGTCGTCCGTGGTGGCGGTATTGCCGTCGCCGTCCTTGCCCATGGACACGCCTTCTTCCTTGGCGTGGACCTTGCTGTATTCCACCTTGGGCTGGTCATTGGTGCCCTTGATCAGGATGTCCACCTCATGTTCGGCGGGAGTGGAGCCGGGCCTGCCGTCCGACACGGACAGTGTGTATTTGCCGCTATAATGGTCCTCGCCCTCGACGTGGGTGGCGCCATCCGTCTCATCATACTGCTTGAGGCCGTTTACCGCGTCGTTATCCAGTTCGTAACGGTAACTGTAGGTGGTGTCGTGGCTGCCGTCGGGGTTGTTGACGGTGGTCTCGGTGACGAACAGGGTGCCGTACGCGTCCTTGACGTACAGTTCGCCCGTGCCGGGGTCCCGCGTCAGGGTCACCTCATTACCGTTCGCATCCTTCACGGTCAGGGTCAGGGTGTCGTTGGTATCGACTTCATGCACCTTGAACTGGCCGTCAGCCTCCGAAATGCCGTCGATTCTGGCCTGGTTCGGACCTTCCGCCCAACCGTCATTGATGCCGGTTTCCGTCTTGTCGCCCACGCCGGATTCCTTGAGCACCAGGGAACCGCGCTGAACGTCCCCGGTGGGATCGTCGTTCGCGCCCTTGAGGGTCACGGTAATGGATTCGGTATCGTGCGCATCGTGACGGTCGGTCACGGTGATGTCGAAATGCAGCGTGACGTCGTCACCCGCACCCAGGTGCTGGGCCGCAACGGAAGGCTCGAAGGTATAGGTGCCGTCGGCCTTGACGGTCAGCGTGCCGTACTTGGTTTCAAAAACGGCGTCGTCGCCGAAATCGGCGGAGGGCACGGAACTGTCAATGGAGGCGTCGTCATTTTCTCCGGGCCGGTGCTCAATGCTGAACTTGTGGTTGACGGTTTTACCGCCCGCCAGCGCGCCGTCCGCATCGTCATCCAGCACGGTATGCGTGCCCTGGCCTACGCCGTCCTCGCTGCCCACCATGTTCGTATTGCTCAGGCTCAGATCCGGCGCATCGTTGGTACCCGTGATCGTGACCTTCACATCCTGCTGCACAGAGGCTCCCGCGCCGTCCGTCACGGTCAGCCGGAAGGGCAGGTCAACCGACTGGCCCTCGTTGAGCTTGCCCGCCGCGTCGCCGTAGCCGGGGTTGTTTTCGTCGTACAGGTTGAAGATATAGGTGTAGGTCGTGGTTGTGGAGCCGTTGGCATCCGTCACGATGACGGGCGTGATGGTGAGCACGCCGTATTCCGTGGTGACGGTGGTGACGCCGTCCGACGAGGTGGAAACGTTGTACTCGGACGGATCAAGGCCATCAATGACCACGGAAAGCGTCTGCGCGTCGTTGGCGTCCTTGTCGAACACGGTAAAGCTGCCGCCGTCGTTCATGACGCCGTCCACGGGGGTCATCTCCGCGCCGACCACGCCGCTTTCCACCACACCCAGCGCGCCCTTGCCGACCTCAGTAATAACGGGATCGTCATTCGCGCCGCGAATGACGACTTCAAGCGGGCGTTCCGCATGCGCGCCGTACTCGTCGGTGACCACCACGGTCACATGCTGGATCACGTCGTCCGCGCCGTCGCCCTTCAGAACTTTTACGGCGTCGCTGTTCCTGTCCAGCGTATAGGTATAGTCGCCCGAGTCCGGGTCGATGGTCAGCGTGCCGTAGTCGTCCGTAATGGACAGAATGGGGTTGCCGTCGGCATCCGTGCCGAAACTGTAATGAAGATCGTGTCCGGCATCGGGGTCGTCGCCCAGAGCCGTGCCGCCGTCGGTGATGTTCCCCGTCATGTCAGGCGTGCCGTCGACATCGACGAAAAGTTCGTCCCTGGTCAGTTCCAGGCTGGGAATATCGTTGGTGCCGGTCACATTGACGGTGATGGTGGCCTCGGTCACGCCGCCGCGCCCGTCGCTGACCTGGACGGTAAAGTCTTCGGACACCGTCTGGCCTTCGGCCAGCCCATTGGCCTTGTCGTTGTCCAGCACATAGGTGTAGGAGCCGTCAGGATTGATGGTGATGGTGCCGTAGTCAGTGGTGATGCTTGTGACCAGGCTGCCGTCGGAAGCGACAAAAGCGAAATGCAGCGCGTCGCCGTTGGGATCATAGGCATTGACCTGCCCGCCCGCCGTGGGGACGCCCTCCTTGTAGTCGTTGCCGCCCACAAAGACGCCGGTTTCCACCACGTTGATCGCGCCGCTGATGGAAATCACGGGCGCGACGTTGACCTCGTCGCCATCCGGACTGACCACCCCCAGGGCGTCCACGTCTTCGGTGTAGGGCCGGTCCAGGTTCATGCCCCAGTCCAGCTCGTTAAGGTGGTTGATGCCGTCAAGCAGGTCGCTGTTGCCGAACTCATTGTAGCGGGCGGCGCGGGCGGCCGCTCCCGCCGCCGGTCCGGCGGCGGGCATCAGGTCAGGGCCAAAGGCGTTGAAAAAGTCCGCGCCCGCCACCAGGGTGCCGTCCACTTCAAAGTCCGGCATGCTTTCCTGGGAATACTGGGTGTAAAAATTGGCGAGCTCAATCTTGGAGCCGTCTTCAAAACTGAAGACGAGGTTGTCCCCCGTGCGCTCCATCGTGGCCTGATCCGTGGGGAATTGCAGCACCAGACGGGAGTCGGGCACGCTTTCCAGAACGATATGCTGTCCCGCTTGCGGACGGCTGAGGGTAATATCTGCCATGGGTCTCCTCCCGTCGTGGCCGGACGGACAGTCCGCGCCACAGTAGAGTAAAGTTCCACCGCGACGCGTGAATGCGCCCAAGCGGCGAAAGCGGAAGTTTCGTGGGGATTATCGGGAATACCGGCGAGAAAAAAGCAGGCATCAACAAAAAAAGAGACCGTGGACCAGGTCGTCCATGCTCTTTGCGATACTTGCGCTGCGGTCCGCCGCGCCAATGGGGCGGACTCGTTCTTCTCGGGATGCCAAGCGACATCCGGAAAAGCAAGGGGAGGCGGGTCCGGGGGCGACCCGCGCTACGGGATGAGGAGTACGCAGCAAACGCTACTAAATACAGCCAGAGCTACGAAATATCACCTCGTGCACCTCTTATTTATGCCTTTTCACACGAGAAGTCAAGACAAGTCCGCAAAATAATATGACGCCGGGATCCTGAAGCGTTTTCGACAGTAAAAAACTTCAGGATCCCGGCGTCATGAAAAGGCGGGCTGTCCGCCCGCCTGTCTCAGAAACGAGCATTGCAAGTGTTAAATGCTCTAGCTGTTGCCCTCCGCCAGCTGGTTCATGGTGACCTGCAGCGCGGAGTCCGCGCTCACTTCCACGGTGACGCTGCCGTTGGTGTACGCGTCATAGCCGTCATGGCCGCCGCCCACGTTCGTCCAGCCGTCGCCGAAGCTGACGCTGTCGTCACCCACGGTGACGCCGATGCCCTCCAGGGCCTTCATGCTGGTCAGGTCATTGATATCGCCGCTGACGATCATTTCCACATTGCTGACATTGCCGTCCAGGCTGCCGTCGCTCCGGAAGAGCTGATCCATATCCTCGTTACTGCCCACCAGCAGCACGTCCACGCCCGAGCCGCCGTCAATGACGTCATGGGGATGATACATAAGGATGTCGTTACCCAAGCCGCCATAAAGATAATCCACGTCCGTATCGTTGCCGCCGTCCAGGAAGTCGTTGCCCGAGCCTCCGAAGAGCACGTCGCTGCCGTCCCCGCCATAGAGCTTGTCGTCGCCGCCCATGCCGAAGAGCACGTCGTCGCCCGAACCGCCGAAGAGATAGTCGTCGCCGTCGGTGTTGTGCTCAATCTCCGCGCCTTCGATCCTGTCCACAAAGTTGTGGATTTCATCAGCCTTGCCGCTCTGCACCAGATCGTGTACTCCGGCGGTCAGATCCGAACCCTGGGCATGGCCGCCCAGCAGCGTATGGAGTTGGTCCACCGCGCCGCCCGCCGTCTTGACGTCGTCGCCGTCGCCCAACAGCACGTCGTCGCCGCCCATGCCCGCCAGAATGTCGTCGCCCGCGCCGCCCAGCAGCAGGTCGGGCTGGTCGCGCTCCGAATCTTCGGGCAGGGAACTGACGAAATCAGGATGTTCGCTGATGAACCGGTAGACGCTTTCCTTATCGCTTCCATCGCCGCCGGCGGCGGCCACGGCGGCCTGCAGGGCTTCCCATCCGTCCAGGGTTACGCCGCCCTTGACCAAGGTCACATGGTCGCCAAAGGCGATATCATTGCCCGCTCCGGCGTAGATAACATCCTTGCCGGCAAAGATGCCGGGAATAACCTCGCCGGGATTGAGCAGGGCGTTGAGGTCGTCCACATTATTCAGAATCTGGGAACCGCCGGTATTGTCGAACTTGTCCAGTGTCTCCTTGTCCAGACCGGGACCGGCGAAACCACCGGCATTAACGCCGACGCCCAGTTCCGCCAAATGGTCAAACGGATTATCGCGTCCTTCAATATATTCCACATATTGCCGCTTTCCCTCCGCCATGATGGCCATCTGAACATCAAACTTCTTGCTTCCGGCATATTCCGGATGCGTCTCTATGAAAGCGTTAATTTGGGCGTCCGTGGCCCATGGGCTCCAGTAGGAACCTTGATCGCCATTCAGCAATTCGCCATGCACCAGGCCGGGGTAGCCGAGTTCCTCGGCATGCTCATAGACATAATCCTGTCCCACGGACTTGCCGTTGATCATCAATAAATTCGGGTTGCCGTCGGAGATGAAGTACACGGAATTGTGAACTTCGCCCCGGCTCTCCGGCAAGGACTGAAAGGCCGCCAGAACCTTTTCGAAAGCCGCCTCGTAGTTGGTCTCCCCGAAAGGTGTGGCGGCCAGCGTGGCCAGATAAGCCTTCAGATCATCCACATTGTCCTGCGTCAGAGTTATCCAGCCGGAGTCCTTGGCCTCATTGCTGAAACCCACCAACTGGATGTTGACGGTAAGACCGTCCTTGCCGCTCTGCTCGGCAATGGAATCCACCAAATTCTTCAGAGCCTCCACCGAAGCCTGCATGCGCGTCTGACCGTTGCCCAGGGATTCCTTCATGGAACCCGAGGTATCCAGCACCAGGGAAATATTGTAGGTGGCCTCTGTCTGTTCGGCTGGCGTCAAACCCTGATCGCCGATGATGATATCCGAACCGCTACCGCCAATGATGGTATTGCCGCCCTCGTTGCCCACCTGCACGCCCACGCTTTCCAGATGCACGGATTCCGTTTTACTGTCGCCGTCGGCATCCGTAACCGTGACCGTCACATCATGGGCCTGGCCGCGAGTGCCGAATTCCGTCGTGTCGGCGGCGGCGCTCTGATGGTAGGAGACGGCGCCGTCCGTCACGCTCACCGTATCGCTGTGTTCCAGGTCCACCTCAACGCCGTCCACCTTGACGGAGACATTCGCGCCGTCACGGTCGTCCATGCCGTAGTCGAAGTCAAAGGAAGCCGAGAAGTCGGCGCTGCCGTCCTCATGCGTGTCGGCTCCGGTGCCCTTTTCATTCAATGCAAGCGCGGGCTCGCCGTCCACAATGGTGATGTCCAGACGCCCCCCGGCCGTGTTGACGCCGTCGGAGACAGACAGATCAAAGGAGTCCGAAAGTTCTTTGTCCTCCTTGGTGCCCAGTTCCGGTTTATCGTGTTCCGCGCCCCCTTTGGCGATGTCGTACTCATACTGAATCGTGAGCTTGCCGTTTTCATCTCTGCTCACAGTGAGGTCCAACGTGCCCTTACCCGGGGAAACAATGGTTTCCGTCCGGCTAAAAACGCCGGCGGCGGGCACCTCGAAAGAAGTGTTGCCCACGGTGATCGTCCCCGCGCCCGCCAGTTCCACGTCAATGACGCCATGGGTCGTATGGGGTTTGTCAACCGCTTCGTCCACCGTTTTACTGTCGCTGCCGATGCTGATATCCGGCTCTGGTTCAGGTTCCGGCTCCGGCTCCGGTTCAGGTTCAGGCTCCGGTTCTGGCTCAGGCTCTGGTTCAGGCTCAGGAGACGGTTCCGGAGACGGCTCAGGTTCAGGCTCCGGAGAGGGCACAGGTTCAGGAGACGGTTCCTGATCCGGTCCCGACGCGGGCGGGACCGGTGGCGGCGTCACGCCGCCAACTTCGACGGCCGGAGCGCTTTCACCGCCGACTGTGCCCAGGGCGTTCATGTTTTCTGTGGCCGGATTGTCCAGACCCATGCCCCAGTCCAGCTCGTTCAGATGATTGATACCGTCGAGCAGATCGCTGTTGCCGAATTCATTATACCGGGCGGCGCGGGCGGCCGCACCCGCCGCGGGACCGGCGGCGGGCATCAGGTCGGGACCGAAGGCGTTGAAAAAATCCGCGCCCGCCACCAGAGTGCCGTCCACTTCAAAGTCCGGCATGCTCGCCTGTGAATACTGGGTGTAAAAATTGGCAAGCTCAATGCTGGAGCCGTCGTCAAAACTGAAGACCAGATTGTCGCCGGAGCGCTCCATGGTGGCCTGATCCGTGGGAAACCGCAGAACCAGGCGAGAGTCGGGCGCGCTGTCCAGTACTGTATGCTGTCCCGTTTGCGGACGGGCAAGGGTAATATCCGCCATGTTTCTCCTCCTCACATCAAAATAGTGAACGCGGGCAGCCCTCCCGCGAAAAGCTGAATACATGCCCGCGCGCGCCGCCACACGCACGCGGAGACTGCCGGTTGGGGCACAAAATCAAAAAGGGAGACAGGCGAGAAAGAAAAACAGCCGACCCATAACAAAAAAGCGCAACCAGAGTGCCGTGCCCGTGGGCGCCGCGCTGTTGATCACGCCACCATGCCCGGCGGCTGACAATTCTTTTCGGGACGGAAAACGTCCAAGGAGACATGCATGACGAGCCCTGAGGCGACTCGCGCGGCGGGAATAAAGACTGTAGACGGCCTCTGTTACCCGCGCGATCTCTATCTACGGGATACAGAATTAAAAGTCAATAATAATGCTTACCGCTTACACAAGATAACAAAGATACGATTTATAGCCATAGTATATTTTTAATTTTCAATTTATAATAAAAATATATTCTTTATCGTATTTATCCTTCAAAAAATTATCTTTAACAAAGAATATTTTTGTATACAGTAATTTTACAAAATTAAACTCTTTATATCGCGGTAAGCCGCGCATCGCCTCAGGCCAGCAGGGCGCGCGCGTCGGCCACGCGGGCCTCCTCTTCACGGTTCAGCGCGCGCAGGGCGCGGGCCAGAGTCTGCCAGGCCTCGGGCCGGTCGTGCAGCCCCACGCTTTTACGGGCCAGCAGCTCGGCCATGGCCGGGTCTTCATTGCCGTCCAGGTAGATTTTGGCCAGCAGCAGCATGGCCGCCGCGTCATTGGGATTGCGCAGCAGAGCCTCGTGCAGCAGTTCCCGCGCCTCACCGCCCCGCCGCTGGCGCGCGGCCACACGGGCCAGATGCCGTCGGGCCAGGCTGGGCGCGCCCGGCCTGGCGTCTTCAATGGCCGCGGCCCGTTCATAGAAACGCCGCGCCTCGCCGCGGCGGCCCCCCTGCTCGCAGAGCTGTCCCAGGCGGATATGGGCAAAAAGATGGTCCGGCGCGATTTTGACGCACTGGCGGTAATAGCGGGCCGCGGCCCGCCGCTCGCCCAGATTCTGGCAGACCGTGCCCAGATTATAGCAGATCTGCGCGGCCCGCGTCTCGTCCGGGCTCTGCTTGAGGGCCTCCAGAAAATGACGGCGCGCCTCGTGCTGACGGCCCAGGGCCGCCATGCACACGCCCAGAGAATTCCAGGCCATGACGTTGGCTTCATCCGCCAGCAAGGCCAGTTTATACTCCTCCACCGCGCCGAAAACGTCGCCCAGGCTGTAGCGCCGGTCCGCGCTGATGTTCAGCGCCAAGGAATTGCAGACCCCCGCCTTGGGTTCGGGCAGAAGCAGGGCGTATTCCAGAGCCTTGAGAGCGCAGTCCTGCATTTCCGCCTTGCGGAACTGCAGGAAAGGATAACCCGCCAGCCCGGCGGCGGCCTCCAGGCCGTACTTTTTCAATCCGGCGCAGAGCTGGGCATACACGGGCAGCAGGTCCTCGGCGGCACGGCCGGGATGGAAAAAAATCAGGCTGTTGCTGCCGTAGCGTCCGCCGAAAGCCTCAACCTCTCCGGCCTCCGGCGGCGCGGATTGGGCCCGGACAGGAGCGAGCAGCGCCCGCCAGAGCTCCAGAGCCTTGCGCATGCCGTGTTCCGGTTCGCGCGCGGCGTTCCCGCCAGCCTCGTTCCTTTGAACCAGACGCACAATGGCCAGCGTAAAACGCGCGCATTGTTCCCGCTCACGGTTGAAGAGGTTTAAAAAGTCGCCGTGCCCGTACAGGCCGCCATGCTCCCCACGGTTGCCGCGTTCTTCCGTTGCGGCGGAGGACGGCATCCGTGCCGGGGATTCTTTCGGCGCGGCAGGCTCCGCCGCCGTTTGCGGCGCGCCGCCCGGTCGCTCCAAAGCATCCGGTTCGCCCGGAGCGGAAGCGTCCGCCGCGTTTTCCAACGCGCTTTCCATGTCCGGAGGGCTCAGAACGGGCAGGCCGTCCAGCAGCGCCAGGCTGTCGCCCGGCTCCGGGATCTGGGCCGCGTCCTCCAGGTGCAGGATTTCGGCCACGGCATCCGGTTCACGCACCTGCAGGAGCACGATTTCGCCCCTGGCCGCGCCGTCCGCTCCCCTGACCGCGAAACGCAGGCCCTCGCGGGCCTTGGTCTGGCGGCCCAGGCTGACGCGCAGGCGACCCAGCGGCAGATTTTCCAGCACCACGCCGCCATCCTGAAGAATACGGGCAAAGGGCATGATCCGGCTTTCGCCGCCCACGCCCGCCCCGGTCTGCCCCTGTGCCGCCACATCAGCGGCCAGACGGGCCCGGGCCATGAGCAGACGGGCCTGCTCGAACATGGGCAGCACCAGTTCCGGCCCCTGCATGTCCTGGGGATAGAGCGCGTGTCCGGCACAGAGCAGAGGGCGTATCGGCTGCCGGGTCAGAGGGCCGGGCAGGCTCACGGTTTCCATGCGGCCCAGAGCCGCGCGGGCCAGCTTGTGGCAGGCCCCGCGCCCGCTGGCGGACAGCAGCAGGGCCAGCTCATGGCGTCCCACGCGGGCGGCCAGCACGTCCGAAGGCAGAGCGGCGCGGCAGGCCTCGGCCACGCGGCGCAAAAATGTCTCGCCAAAGGCAAAGCCGACCTGGCGGGCCAGATCCTCGCCGTTGCGCAAGCGCAGCACCACAAGCCCCATGCACAAACGGTGCAGCGGCGCGGGCCTGCCGTCGGGCCGGGCCGGATCGTCCAGATGGGCGCGTACCCGCGCGGCCTCATCTTCCATGCGCGCGAACAAGGCGTCTTCCGTGGCCAGGCCGGTGCCCGCGTCCGTGCGCGCGGCCCTGACGCGGGCCAGATTTTCCAGGCAGAGCGCGGCCACGGCCGGCAGCGCGGGCAACAGCGGCCGGACTTCACGCGCGCGCACGCCGTGGAGCATGAGCACGCCCAGCGGCTTCTCCCGCCAGACCAGCGGCAGCAGAAGACGCCGCTCGCGCGGCAAAAGCTGCGGCGCTTCCGGCGCATTGTGCGTGGGAAAATACAGGGCATGCCCGCTGAACGAAAAAAAGGCGGTCAGGCCGCTGCACAGCAGGCTTTCCATATCCATCAGATCGCCGCGCGCGAGATCCAGATTTTGCTGAATTTGCTTCATCTTTACAGTGTAGATGCGGGGAGGCCGATTGTCTAGAAAATATCTTGAAATCGCTTCCTCCCGCCCAGCGACACCGCATGCTTCCCCAGTGGAGAAGATTCAACAATATTCCGCCCCAGGGGCTGTTTCCCAATTGAGGGGTTTTGTCTTTGCAGCGCGGAAAGCAAGCTTTTTGCGAAAGGAGTGCGCTCTCAACGGTACTCGACTGAAGTCAAAGCGCGCCTTGCTTTGGCGGATGGCCGCATTCGCAGCCGTCAGAGCAGTTTTGAAGCAATCTTGCTCTGATCCAAACAAAAATCCACTTTCTCCCCCAAAACCTTGCGCAGCAATTTCCGGCTGCGCTCCATTTCGCGCAGCTCCATGGGACAGGCGGCCGCCGTCTCGACGTGAAGTTCCAGCCGCTTGCCCTTGCGCCGGAATTCCACCGCGCGGACCAATTGGCAATGGGTCTTGTCCAGGCGTTCGGCCAGGGTCAGAAAAAGGGAAAGCACGCGCACAGCCTCCTGCCAGGCGGAAGCCAGGCGCGCGAAGATTTCATACTTGGGCGAGGCCTGCTTGCGGTGAAAAAACACCGTGGCCGCCAGCGCGTCGATTTCCTCGTCCGTAAATCCCAGCAGTTCCTTGTTCCGGATCAGGTAATGGCCGTGGGCATGGTGGTTCTCAAAGGCAATGAAAATGCCCACGTCATGCAGCAGGCCCGCGTAGCGCAGGAGCTCACGCCGGCGGCTGTCACCCTTGTGCAGGCCCAGGCGGGAGGCGCTGTCAAAGAGCATCAGGGCCAGGTCGGCCACATGGCGGGAGTGGCGCTCCTCAAAGCGGCAGAGGCGGCCCAGTTGCAGCACGCTCTGCTCCCGCGTGGGAATGCCCTCGGGAAAAACGTCCGGCCTGGACCGCATCAGATAGTCCAGCAGAATGCCGTTCTGCAGGCTGCGGTTGCTGACGCTGATGGTCTCCACGCCCAATTCTTCCATGAGGGTCTGGACAATGGCCGCTCCGGCCACAATGACGTCGGCCCGTCTGGGATTGATACCCGGCAGGGCCCGGCGCTCCTCCAGCGTACAGGCCCGGATCCTGTCCGCCAGGGGCAACAGCCTGTCGTAAGCCAGAAAGCGCGCTTCCGGCGCTTTTTTGCCCAGGCCCGCCGCATTGCCGTCAGCGGCCGCGGCCATGGCGGCCAGGTTCTGGATGGTGCCGGAACTGCCCACGGCTTCGGCCAGATCATAGCCCTCAATGCGCTTCACCGCGTGCAGCAATTGATTGCGGATGGCGTCCTGCAACTGGCGGTAGCGCGACGCGGAGACCGGGCCGTCGTCTTCGCTGAAAAACTGATTGCTCAGGCGCACGCAGCCCACTTTTACCGAATCCAGATTGGAAAAATTATGGGAATTGCCCACAATCAGCTCGGTACTGCCGCCGCCGATGTCGATGAACAGCCGGGATTCCTCGCTATATTCCAGACCGCTGGCCACGCCCAGATAGATCAGGCGCGCCTCTTCCCGCCCGGAAATCACGGTGAAAGCCAGGTCCGTATGCTCCCGCACCCGCTTCAGGAAGGCCGCGGCGTTCTCCGCGTCGCGCACGGCGGCCGTGGCGCAGGCCACGATATCCGTGGCGCCGTAGGCCGAGCACATGCCCGCCATGCCCTGAAGCACGTGAATGGTGCGCTGCATGGCCTCTTCGTGCAGATGGCCGCGCAGAAAAACGCCCTCGCCCAGACGGACCATGTGCTTGACCTGATTGAGCACCGTGCAGGAGGCATTGACCGGCCCCACGCGCACCAGCATCAGACGTACGGAATTGCTGCCCAGATCAAAGATGCCCACGACCTTGCCGGGCCGCCCGGCATTCCCGGCCTCCTGAACGCCGGCAGCCCCGTCCGCCGGGGACTTCACTGGGGCAGACATGAGCAGCACAGCTTTTTGCCGAACTCGGCCTCAAAAAGATCGCCCTTAACTCCGGTCCGGCGCATTTCCTCCAGGCAGGGAGCCTTGGACCGCAGGCACAGCTCAACCTTTTTTTTGCCGATGCGGGCGCTGAGACTCTCCACCAGGCCCTGGCGGCTGTAGTCCAGCGCGTCGGCCAGACGCAGCAGCGCGGCCAGGCGCAGCACGCATTTTCGATCCTCTTTGCTCAGCGCGGCAAAGCGCCGGTGCCGACGCGAAGGCCAGGCGCGCCGGTGGTAGCGGGCCAGCAGGGCCACCAGGGGGCGCTCCGCTTCGTCCGGCACCAGGGCCGGGTCTGTTTCAATAAGCCGCATACTGGTTTTGTGGTGTTTTTTCCGGCCCTCCACCCAGCCGATGTCGTGCAGGCGGGCGGCGGCACAAAGGCGCGCCTCCCACACTCCGTCCAAACGGTGCAGGGGAGCCAGTTCACGGAACAACGCCGCGGCGAGGCGTTCGACCTGACGCCCGTGCGCCAGTGCCCCGGTATAGACCGGATCGTCGGGCAGACTGGGCTCATAGGCTATTTCCACCGGCACGGGCGGTGGCGTCCCGGCAGCATCCCCGTCTTTTTCCGCTTCGGTCGTTGGCGTCGCGACGGACGTTTCGGGCGCGGCGGCTCCTTTGGCGCGGGAGGGCTGCTTTTTGGGGGCCGCCGGAGCGGATTTGGCCGCCGGGGCCGTAGTTTTGTCTGCGTCGTTGTCTTTTTTCATGCTGCGCGGCCTTTGGTTTAACATTGCAACGGGGAGCCGCTGTACAGTTCTATCAGGGCTGCCTGTGAATTGACGGGCTTATCTTTTTTCCCCGGCTTGAGGCGGACGTATTCGCCGTTTTCAAGCAGTTTGTAGCATTGCATATTGTCTTTCAGATGCAGTTTCAGGATGGTGTGACGAATGTAATCGCGCAGATCATCGTCCGGCACAGGCGTCAGCACTTCCACGCGGCGGTTCAGGTTGCGCGGCATCATGTCGGCGCTGCCCATATACAGCTCTTCCGCGCCGTTGTTGAAAAACCAGTAGATGCGCGGATGCTCGAGAAAGCGGCCCACCACGGACGTAACCTCGATATTATCGCTCACCCCCGGCAGGCCCGGCCTGAGGCAGCAGATGCCGCGCACCTGCAGCTCAATCCGCACTCCGGCCTGTGAGGCGCGGTAGAGCGCGCGGATCATGCTCTCATCCACCAGATGATTGCATTTGATGATGATCCGGCCGTTGGCGTGCTCCCGCTGATGGGCGATTTCGCGCTTGATGCGCGAGAGCAGGCCCTGGCGCATATTCACCGGCGAGACCAGCAGGCGCTGATAATGCTCATGCACGGCATAGCCGGTCATATAGTTGAAAAGATCCGTTATGTCCGCGCAGATCTGCGGATTGGCCGTGAGTAGGCCCATATCGGTGTAAATCCGGGCCGTGGAGGGATTGTAATTGCCCGTGCCGATGTGCGCGTAGGAGGCCAGCCCGTGCCCCTCCCGGCGCACCACCAGGCAGAGCTTGGCGTGAATTTTCATACCCTTGAGGCCGTAAACCACATTGACGCCCGCGTCTTCCAGTTCCTCGGCCCAAGTGATGTTGCGTTCCTCGTCAAAGCGCGCCTTCAGTTCCACCACGGCCGTGACCTGCTTGCCGCGCCGCCGGGCCTCCATGAGCGCGTCAACGATGGGCGAATTGCCGCCCACCCGGTAGAGAGTCTGCTTGATGGCCATCACGTCCGGGTCTTCGCTGGCCTTGCGGATGAATTCCAGCACGGCGCAGAAACTGTCGTAGGGATGGTAAAGCAGCTTGTCCTTGACGCGGATGGCCGGAAACATGCTTTCCTCCCCGCAGATGTCGGGCTGGCGAGGGTGTTGCGGCGGCAGCTTGAGGCCGGGCCTGTCCACGTCATAAAAGGGCAACATCTGGGAAAAGGCCAGCGGCCCCCGGATCTTGTAAATCTGGAAAGGCCGCACCTCCAGATGACGCGCCAGAAAGTCCACCAGCATGCGGTTGACGCCGCTGGCAAACTCCAGCCGCACCACGTCGCCGAAACGGCGCTGGTCCACCAGATCCTTGATGGCCTCCAGCAGGTCGTCGGCCTCTTCCTCGGCCAGTTCCAGATCCGTATTGCGGGTTATCCGGAACAGACCGCACGCCAGAATCTTGTTGCCGTAAAACAGGGTTTCCAGATACTGGCGGATCAGATCTTCCAGCAGGATCACGTCCGTGTCGCGCAAATTGCTGGACAGGCCGAGGCAGACGTAATCCTTGGCCGCCTTGGTGCGCGGCACGAAAACGAAGCGCGATACATTGCTGGGGCAGCGCAGCCGGGCGAAGCGAATGGTATTGTCCGGGCACTGGAGCTGGACGATGAAGTTGATGCTCAGGTTTGAAATGGTGGGAAAGGGGTGGGCCGGGTCAATGGCCTGGGGCGTGAGCACCGGGTAGACTTCGCTGTGAAAGAAGTCGTCCAGGAATTTGTGCTGCTTTTCCGTCAACTGGTTGTAGCGCCGGAAGCGCACGCCCTTTTGGGCCAGTTGGCGCGAAAGATTTTTCCAGTGTTTGTAGGCCGTACTCTGCAGGGCCAGAACCTGTTTGCGGATTTCCGCCAGCTGGCGTGCCGGTCGGATCTGGTCCGGCGTGCCGCAGGGAAGGCCGTTTTTGTGCTGCTGCACGATGCCGGCCACCCGGACCATGAAGAATTCATCCAGATTGTTGTGGAAGATGGCCAGAAATTTCAACTGTTCCAACAGGGGAAAGCGCTGGTCCAGAGCCTGTTCAAGAACTCTGGCATTGAATTTCAGCCAGCTCAGCTCGCGGTTCAGGTACAGGTCGGGGCAGTTCAGGTCTTCAACAGCCGCGACACAACAATCCGCCTGATCCTGGTCAGCCTCAACGGACCCGGTTGCAACGGCGTCCTCCGGCATAAACTCTCCTCAGTGAGCGTTGAATGAATGCGGCCGGGCACGCCCCCAGTGCGCTCCCTCCATGCTCCGCAGTTCCATCATACAGCACAGGAAGCAACAGGCAAGAAGGAATTTGTGACAGTTATATGACAATTTCCGTGACGCATCAATGTCCGCCCGTCTTGCGCCAGACAATGCCCCAATCCTCGGGCGCGGGCACATGCACCTCTTCCCAGGAGAAGGGGACGGGACGCCGCATCAGGCCAAAATACAGTGATGCCTCGGACTCTTCAATCCCGCTCCAGGGTTCCCCCAGCGGAAATTGCAGGTTATAGGCCGCGACATTTTCAAGACGGCTCTCATCGACGATGACCGGCGGCTCAATCACCACATTTTCCCACTGTCCGCTCAGCAGGCGCAAATAGCGCCAACTGCCGCCCTTGAAAATCACGTTGCGCAGGTCCAGACGGCGGGTGACCTCGCCGGTTTTGCTGCCCAGCATGGGCGCGGCTAGGGTGATGTTCCGGGCCTCAAGGTTGCCGCCGCCCATGGACAGATGCGCCGGAGCCGGATCCCGGTGCAGGATATACAGCTTGCCCCTGCCCAGAGCGCGCACGGCATTGCAGCTTCCCCGGCTGTCGGCGGGATAGTGATTGTAAGCCAGGTAGCCCGTGTCCGTACAAAGCACTTCCGTGCCGGACAGGCTGGAATCACGCACCACGATCTCGGCGGCCCCCAGATGCGAATCGGCAATGGTGCAGTCCTGCATGAAGATGGCGTCACAGTAGCCTGAGAAGCCGCTGAAGATACTGTTGCGCGCCAGCAGGAAGCTTTTATTTTTCTCCCCCATCTGCACTTTGATTTTGCCGCCGCTGATCAGGGAATCCTCCACGCTGACCCGCAGTTCCAAGCCGGACAATAAAAGTTCACAACCCTCCTCGGGCACAAGATCGGTTATTTTTTTAAAAGACACGCTGCCGCCCGAACCCCGAAGTTCAGCCAGACGAACCTTGTACAGCCGGCTTTGCTCAAAAAGCACATTATTCACGGACGAGCCTTCAAAATTGGTCAGCCGCAACGTGCCGTCAGCGGCTTTTCCCGATTCAAGAATGCAGTTCCTGAATACCACGTCTTCAAAAAAAGAACGGCGCAGGTCCACCCGCGAAAAGCGGCAATTGTCAAAAACGATATTATGGAAATAAGCTCCGTCGGCAATCACATCTTCAAGCACCATATTACGTATAGTCGTATTTTCGAGATGCAGACTGGACAGACGAACACCCACAAAAGAACGGCCGCTGAATTGCTGTACCGTGGAGGACGAATTTACCGCCGCCCCGGCGGGTTTGCTAAAAAAAATAAATAATACCGCGATGATCAAGCCGATGCGACACCCCATGCGCACCATAAGCAGCCCTCCATCCTTCGGATTTCACTCGTCCGGAGCTATGATTCTCACTCTCTCTACTATAGAGATTTATCCGATCACCGGACAGCTGTCTACAGCGTCAGCCGCCAATTTCCCCTGATATACACGATTATGAGCAAAAAAAATAAAAAAATGCTTGAGAGATACATACACAAACGATATTTCATCACGAAATAACAAGTTTTAATAATTTCATAGTGTTGCTCATCCTAGCCAATTGATCGGAATCAGGGCTATTCCATCTATACGAGAGGCCTGAGCTGCAAAAACAATTCGGGAAGGCAGAAACGTCCTTGCCCAAAGAAGTGCGCGTTACGAAGCGGGAAGTCGCAGATTACTCAAAGCGCAAAACGAGAAGCGAGGGACAGTTCAGCACAGGGGTGTTTTCAAAAAGAGCGGAAGATCAAGGCGGGATAAGGGCTATCGGGATGCATATGATATTGGCCCAGGCGTTAAGCGCCGCGGCCCTGCGGAGGCTTCAAGCGTTTGCGGGCGGGAAGCTGGCCTGAAGGCAGTATGAGTGCATCGTGGAGGAGTTACGCAAAGGCTGTCGTCATCCGAAGACCTAGACCAACGGCTGACGCGCATTCAATATTCCCTAGATGGTGTCTACACGAGTTCAAGTTAAAACCTTTAACCATATCGCTATACAGCGGATCTGTACGGCAGCCTTAAACGAAGTGAGTATCTTTGCGTACCGGGTGGCAATGCCGCGCCAGCGTTTGAGGTGGAGAAAAGCATTTTCCACCAAGTGCCGTACACGATAGAGCGTCTTGTCGTATTAACGCTGTGTCTTGTGATTCTTTTGGGGCGGAATGACAATTTCGCAACCAATCTCAATGGCTTTATCTATAATCTCATTACTGTCATATCCACGATCCGCTAACAAGAATTGAGCGGCAATGCCGTCAATCAAGGCTATGGCTTGTGTGCAATCCGCTGTGGTACCCGCTGTAACAGCAACTCTGACCGGCATACCATGCGCATCCACGGCCAGGTGTATTTTGCTGTTGAGCCCCCTTTTGTGCGGCCCATACCTTGGTTGCCCCCCTTGGCTCCCGCCGCGTGGGGGTGGACTTTGCAATGGCTGGCATCAATCATCAACCATTCAAAATCCGGATCATCAATCAACACTTCAAGGAGTTTTTCCCATATTCGCTTGTCTCGCCAACGAATAAAGCGTTGGTGAACGGTTCCCCATTTACCATATTCCGGCGGCAAATCTCGCCACGGCGCGCCAGCACGCAATATCCAGAATACGGCATTGATAAAGAGGCGATTATCCTTTGCGATGCCTCCCCATTGTCCACTTTGCCCAGGCAGATGCGGCTCCAATAAGGCCCATGCTGCATCTGAGATGTCATGGCGGCGTTGAGGATTCGTCATAAGCACATCCTTGTAGAATTGATGCGCTTCTCATAACATAAATCTCGTGTAGACGCTATCTAAAAGAGAACCCCCCTGGACGGAGATGATCCAGGGGGCTTTCGAAGAATCTTTGGCGGCGGCCCGTTTTGCTTCGGCCGTCAGCGTATAAGGACGCTCCGGATGAGGACAGCGGCTTTCCCGCATGCCGTTCCTTCAGCTCTTGGCGGCACAGCCGTTTGCAGATGGGCCGCACGCCGCAGTCGCAGGCAGTGACCGGAGCGGAATGAGGGCTATCGGGAGGATGCGGACAGGCTTGTTCTGGGCGTAATGCGGCGCGGGAAGCGGCGTCTGAAGGCAGTATGGGGGGGCATCGTGGAGAATCCACGCAACGGCTGTCGGCATCCGGAGGTCTGACGCGGGCCGGCATTTCATACAAAAGGAAAGGCCCTTCGCGC